>NZ_JBTVYK010000073.1:0-28809 GCF_054788135.1 Streptomyces sp. O3 | reverse complement strand
GCACGGCCCCATGCCACCCGGCCGCCGCGCCCGACCCGCGGCCGGGGCCGCCGGAAGTCTGCCCGCCCGGCGTCGCGCTCCCCGGCGGCTGGCCCTCGCGGGCGTTCGGACCGTCACCCGGCGGGCGGCCGACGCGGAAGTCCCGGAGGGCTCCCGGCTGTCCGCCGGGCGGAGTCCCGGCCGTCACGCCGTACGGGTCCGCGATCCGGCCGGGCCGCTGCCTGTCCTGGCCGGGCTGGCGGGGCTGACCCCCGCGGCCGGGGTCCGCGGCCGCGCCCGAGGCCGAACCCGGAGCCGCACCGGGAAGACCCCGTTCCTCGTCCGCGCGGGCCGCCGCGGCCGCCGCCCTCGCCCCCGCGCGGTACGCGGCTATCGCCCCGGCTCGCGCGGCCCGTACGTCCTCGGCGGCCAGCTCGCCACCGCCCCCGGCACCGCTGGCACCGGGCCCCGCACCCGTACCGGGACCCCCGCCCGTTCCAGGGCTCACGCCCGTACCGGAACCGGGACCGCCTGGCTGCCGCCCCGGCGCCGGGTGCTCCGTCTCATCGACCTGGTCGGCCTGGTCGAACTGGTCGAACTGGTCGAACTCAGCCACCGGCACCGGGTCGTAGCCGCACAGCGCCTCCTCCGCCGCGCCCGCCGCGAGACCGGTGAGCATCACCCGGCCGTCGTCGCAGACCAGGACCGTGCGGGCGGTGATGTTCCGGTGCACCCAGCCGTGCGCGTGCAGCGCGCGCACCGCCGTCAGCACGTCCGACGCGACCTCGGCGGCCCGGTACGGCGACAGCGGCTGCTCCGCCAGCAGCGCGGCCAGCGGCCGCGCCGCCACCATCTCGCTCACGATCCACAGCGAGCCGCCCTCGGCGAAGACGTCGAAGACCTGGTCCAAGCGCGGGTGGTCGGGTATCTGCGCGGCGGCCTGCGCGGCCTCGATCGCCCGCCGCACCGCGGGGTCGGTCGGCCTGCGCGTGGTACGCCCCGAGGCCCGCCGCGACGCCGGGGCGCGGCCAACACCCCGGTGGTCCCGGTGGTCCCGGTGGTCCCAGTGACCCCCGTGCTCCCCCTGGTCCCCGTCGAGCAGCTCCGCGTCCACGACCTCGGGCAACGGCACCTGTCTGACCAGGACTTCCTGCCCGCTGTAGGTGTCGAAGGCACGGGTCTCGGCGAACTCGTACTCATCGGACGGCGGCAGCGGCAGGCGGTAGCGGTCGGCGAGTACCCGTCCCGCGTAGTCGTCCACGACGCCTCCCCGTCAGCGCGCGGCCAGAACCCTTCGCCGAGCCCTGGCTCCCAGCTGTCCGCACCGCTGCCAACCCGTCAAGTCCGGTCGATTCCCGGCACATTGCGGCTGCGTACGGTCCGCGACCTCTCACGATACGTGTCCTCGACCCGCCGCGCCGCCGGGTCGCGGCAAACCGCCCGCTCAGTCCGCGGGCCGGAAGGTGTCGAACGACGTCTTGCGCAGCGTGCGGCACTCGTCGCCGTCCCACTCCGACGCCTTGCAGCTGATCATGATCGAGTAGCCGCGCTGGGAGTCGACCCGGAAGCCCCGGTTGAGGACCCGTACCCGCTCGCCCTGCTGCGTACGCTCGAACTGCCAGTCGGCCACGGTCGGATAGCCGTGGTACTCCTCGACCTTGTGGATGCCGAGTGGCTTGAAATTGCTGCTGCTGGCGGCGACGGCGGGCAGCAGACTCCGCCAGGCGGCGACGGCGTCGTCACCCGGAGTCGCGTTGAAGTCGACCTGTACGCGCGGGAATCCGCCGGACTCGTTGTATATCCGGCCGGAGTTCCGCCCCGCTATGCCCTGGGGCCGGAAGCTCTCGGGCATCGCCATGGAGAAGCGGAACTGGGAGTCGGAAACCTGCCGGTAGCCCGCGGGCAGGCCGTCGGCCCCGGAGTCCGTGCCGCCGTCCCGCTGCCCGGTGTCGCCCTGCCCCTGAGCACCGCCCTGGGCGTCGCCTTGGTCGCCCTGCTCGTCGTCCTTGCCACCGGTGTCGGCGTCGGCGTCGTTGGCGTCGTCGGTGTCATCGGCGTCATCGGCGCTCTGGTCGTCTTGACCGCCGTCCCCGCCCCGGTCCGCGCCGTCGCCCGCGCTCGCGCCGCTCGACGCGGCCTTGTCGCCGCCCTGGCCCTTGTTGGACTGCTGTCCGTCGTCACCGCCGCCGCTGAGCGCGACCCCGACGACGACGCCGACCAGGGCGAGCGCGGCGACGGCCGCCGCGATCACCAGCGTCCGCCGCGACGCCCGCCCGCGCGAGCCCGATCCCCCAGACGACGCCGACGACGCGGCCGCCGCACCGGACTTGGCGGCCGGCGGCGGCCCGGAGCGGCTGACCGCCGCCGGGTCCGCGTCCCGCCCGGCGGAGGCGGAAGGCGCGCGCGGGGGCTCCGACGGCAGCGGCACCGCCGCGGTCTCCTCCAGCCGCGCCCCCGACTGAGCGTCGCCCTCCTGGTCCGGCGCGTCCAGGACCTCGTTCAACAGCCTCCGGGCGGCCGCCTCGTCGAGCCGTCGCTCCGCGTCCTTGACGAGCAGGCCGTAGATGACCTTCTCCAGCCGGGGGCCCGCGTTCTTCGGCGGGTCGAGCGGCTCGGTCATCACCGCGGTGAGCGTCGCGATCGCCGAGCCCTTGTCGTACGGCGGGCAGCCCTCGACGGCCGCGTACAGCAGACCGCCGAGCGACCACAGGTCGGCGGCGGGCCCCGGCTTGCGGCCGCGCGCCCGCTCCGGCGAGATGTACGAGGGCGCGCCGACCAGCATGCCGGTCGAGGTGATGGACGGGTCGCCCTCGACCTGCGCGATCCCGAAGTCCGTGAGGACGACCCGGCCGTCCTCGGCGATCAGCACGTTGGACGGCTTCACATCGCGGTGCAGGATGCCCGCGCGGTGCGCGGCGCGCAGCACGTCCAGGACGGCGAGCCCGACCTCCGCCGCCCGCCGAGGCGTCAGCAGGCCGTCCTCGCGTACGACTTCGGCCAGCGACCTGCCCTCGACGAGCTCCATCACGATCCACGGCCGGTCGTCCTCGTTCACGACGTCGTAGACCGTGATCGCGGCGCTGTTGCGGATCCGGGCGATCGCCTTGGCCTCGCGCAGGGTCCGGGTGATCAGCCGCCGCTTCTCCTCCTCGTCGATGTCCGAGGGGAAGCGCAGTTCCTTGACCGCGACCGTACGGCCCAGCGTCTCGTCCTCGGCACGCCATACGGTGCCCATGCCGCCGCGACCGAGCACATCTCCCAGCCGGTACCGACCGGCCAGCAGACGCGTGCTGGCGTCCGCACCGGCCTCCTTCGGCTGCTCCGCCTCCGACATGCGTCCCCTCCGCGTCGCCGTGCCCCAGGTCGCCTGTCAGGTCGCCGCCGACAACCAGCCCTGGCAGAGCCTTCATTGTCCCCCATGCCAGGGCGAGGACCGGCCGGGGGTGACCTTGACCGCCCCAGGGCCGGTCCGGGGTGGTTCAGGGCCTACCGCGGCACGATGTCCGGCGCCCCCAACCGCGCCGCGTCCGCCGTCAGATCGTCCGGCTGACGCTGCGACTCGCGTTCGGCCTCCACCCGCTTCTCGTAGTGCTCCACCTCGCGCTCGATCTGGTCCTTGTCCCAGCCCAGGACCTTGGCCATCAGCTCGGCGCACTCCCGCGCGCTGCGCGTGCCCCGGTCGAAGGTCTCGATCGAGACGCGCGTACGGCGGGTCAGCACGTCGTCCAGGTGCCGTGCGCCCTCGTGTGACGCCGCGTAGACCACCTCGGCCCGCAGATAGTCGTCCGCGCCGGTCAGCGGCGCGCCCAGCGAGGGGTCCGCGGCGATCAGGTCCAGGAGTTCCTCGGTCAGCGAGCCGTAGCGGTTCAACAGGTGCTCCACGCGCACCACATGGAGTCCGGTGTCGGCGGCGATCCGCGCTCGCGCGTTCCACAGCGCCTTGTACCCCTCGGCGCCGATCAGCGGGATGTCCTCGGTGACGCACTCGGCGACCCGCTGGTCCAGGCCGTGCACGGCCTCGTCCACGGCGTCCTTGGCCATCACCCGGTACGTCGTGTACTTGCCGCCCGCGATCACCACCAGGCCGGGCACCGGGTGCGCCACCGTGTGTTCGCGCGACAGCTTGCTGGTGGCGTCCGACTCGCCCGCGAGCAGCGGCCGCAGGCCCGCGTAGACGCCCTGGACGTCGTCGCGGGTGAGCGGTACCGCGAGTACCGAGTTCACATGCTCCAGGAGGTAGTCGATGTCCGCGCTGGACGCGGCGGGGTGCGCCTTGTCCAGGTCCCAGTCGGTGTCCGTGGTGCCCACGATCCAGTGCCGCCCCCACGGGATCACGAACAGCACGCTCTTCTCGGTGCGCAGGATCAGCCCGGTGGTCGAGTTGATCCGGTCCTTCGGCACCACCAGATGGATGCCCTTGGACGCCCGTACGTGGAACTGCCCGCGCTCGCCGACCATCGCCTGGGTGTCGTCCGTCCACACCCCGGTGGCGTTGACGATCTGCCGGGCCCTGATCTCGTACTCGCCGCCGCTCTCGGCGTCCTGCACGCGGGCGCCGACCACCCGCTCGCCCTCGCGCAGGAATCCGGTGACCCGCGCGCGGTTGGCGGCCTTGGCGCCGTACGACGCCGCGGTGCGCACCAGGGTCGTCACATAGCGGGCGTCGTCCATCTGGGCGTCGTAGTACTGCATCGCGCCGATCAGCGCGTCCTTCTTCAGACAGGGGGCTGCTCGCAGCGCGTGCCGCCGGGTGAGGTGCCGGTGCATCGGCAGTCCGCGTCCGTGCTCCTTCGACATCGACATGGCGTCGTAGAGGGCCACGCCCGAGCCCGCGTAGATCCGCTCCCAGCCCTTGCCCTTCAGCGGGTACAGGAACGGCACCGGCTTCACCAGGTGCGGGGCGATCCGCTCCAGCAGCAGCCCGCGCTCCTTCAGGGCCTCCCGTACGAGCGCGAAGTCGAGCATCTCCAGATAGCGCAGCCCGCCGTGGATGAGCTTGCTGGACCGGCTGGACGTGCCGGACGCCCAGTCGCGGGCCTCGACGATGCCGGTGGCGAGTCCGCGCGTGACGGCGTCGAGCGCGGTGCCCGCGCCGACCACGCCCGCGCCCACGACCAGCACGTCGAGTTCCCGTTCGGCCATCGCCGCCAGTGCCTCGGACCGCTCGGCCGGTCCCAGTGTCGTTGTCTTCACGCTGCCTCCCGTCGCCCCCGTGTGGTCGGGCTCACACGCTCGATTCTGTAGCCAACCACCGACTTCAGCCACCGCCTGCGACTGCTCCTTCTGGGGGGACACCCCCCAGCCCCCCCCCAACACTCGCTAGAACGACACCCACCAATGCGGCATATCGGTCATATTTACTCCTAACCTGACATTGCGCTCGCTCGTTCTGTCCACAGGGCTTGCGCGCCACCCGCGCTCCGGCTATTGGGAAGGACGGCCCACCGCCATGCCCGCAGATCTCGCCGTCGTCGGAATCGGCCACCTCGGCCTGCCCCTCGCCCAGGCCGCCGTCTCGGCCGGTATCGAGACCCTCGGCTACGACCCCCGGCACGCCCCCGCACTCGCCGCGGGCCGCCTGCCCGCCGACGAAGGGCCCCTCACCGCCGCCGACCTGCGCCGGATGCTCGCGGGCGGCTTCCGGCCCACCGCCAGCGCGGCCGAGCTCGGCCGGGTGCGCACCGCCGTCATCTGCGCCCCGACCCCGCTCGGCGCGGACCGCGCGCTCGACCTCACCCAGGTGGCCGACGCGGCCCGCGCGCTGGCCGCCCGGCTGCGCCCGCACACCACCGTCATCCTGGAGTCGCCCGCGTACCCCGGCACCACGGACGACTTCCTGCGCCCGCTGCTCGAAGAGGGCTCCGGACTGCGCGCCGGACGCGACTTCCACCTCGCCTACTCGCCCGGCCGCCTGGATCCGGGCAGCCGCACCCACGGCTACGCCAGCACCCCCAAGGTGATCGGCGGCCTCACGCCCGCCTGCACCGAGTCGGCCGCCGCCTTCTACGGACGCCTCACCGACAAGGTGGTACGCGCGCGTGGCACACGGGAGGCGGAGACCGTCCACCTCCTGGAGACCAACTACCGGCACGTCAACATCGCCCTGGTCAACGAGATGGCCGTGCTCTGCCACGACCTCGGCGTCGACCTGTGGGACGTCATCCGCTGCGCCGAGACCAAGCCCTTCGGCTTCCAGGCCTTCCGTCCGGGCCCCGGCGTCGGCGGCCACGCCGTGCCCCTCGACCCCAACTACCTCCCGCACACCGCCCGCACACCGGGCCACCCGCTGCGCATGGTCGGCCTGGCCCAGGAGATCAACCAGCGAATGCCGCAGTACGTCATCCAGCGCGCCGCGACCCTGCTCAACGAGCACGGCAAGTCCGCCCGCGGCGCCCGCGTCCTGCTCCTGGGCACCACCTACAAGCCCGACCTCGCCGACCAGCAGGGCGCGCCCGCCCAGGAGATCGCCACCCGGCTGATGCAGATGGGCGCCACGATCAGCTACCACGACCCGTACATCGCGCACTGGCGGGTGCTCGGCCACCCGGTCCCGCGCGCCGACTCGCTCTACGAGGCCGCGGCCGACGCCGACCTGACGATCCTGCTCCAGTCCCACCGCACGTACGACCTCCAGGGGCTCGCGGTCAAGGCCCAGCTCCTGCTGGACACGCGCGGCGCGAGCCCGGTGGGCGCGGCCCACCGGCTGTGACCGCCCACCGGCTGTGACCGCGCCGGGGAACGCGAGAGGGCCCGCGCCACCAGCCGGTGGTGCGGGCCCTCTCGTACCGGGGAGTCGGCGTCAGCGACGGTGTTCCGCGTCCGCGACCGTGACCTCCACCCGCTGGAACTCCTTGAGGTCGCTGTACCCGGTCGTCGCCATCGAGCGGCGCAGCGCCCCGAACAGGTTCATCGAGCCGTCCGGCTTGTGCGACGGGCCGGAGAGGATCTCCTCGGTGGTGCCGACCGTGCCCAGGTCGACCTTCTTGCCGCGCGGCACGTCCTCGTGCACGGCCTCCATGCCCCAGTGGTTGCCCCGGCCGGGCGCGTCGGTGGCGCGGGCCAGCGGGGAGCCCATCATCACGGCGTCCGCGCCGCAGGCGACCGCCTTCGGCAGGTCGCCGGACCAGCCCACGCCGCCGTCCGCGATGACGTGCACATACCGGCCGCCGGACTCGTCCAGATAGTCCCGGCGAGCCGCCGCCACGTCGGCGACCGCGGTCGCCATCGGCACCTGGATGCCGAGCACGTTACGGGTGGTGTGCGCCGCGCCGCCGCCGAAGCCGACCAGCACACCGGCCGCGCCGGTCCGCATCAGGTGCAGCGCGGCGGTGTAGGTGGCGCAGCCGCCGACGATCACCGGGACGTCCAGCTCGTAGATGAACTGCTTCAGGTTCAGCGGCTCGGCCGCGCCGGACACGTGCTCGGCCGACACGGTCGTGCCGCGGATCACGAAGATGTCCACCCCGGCGTCCACGACGGCCTTGGAGAACTGCGCGGTGCGCTGCGGCGACAGGGCGGCGGCGGTCACCACGCCCGAGTCCCGCACCTCCTTGATGCGCTGCCCGATCAGCTCCTCCTGGATCGGGGCCGCGTAGATCTCCTGGAGCCGCCGGGTCGCGGTCTCGGGCGCGAGCTCGGCGATCTCGTCGAGCAGCGGCCGCGGGTCCTCGTACCGGGTCCACAGGCCCTCGAGGTTCAGTACGCCGAGGCCGCCCAGCTCACCGATCCGGATGGCGGTCTGCGGCGAGACGACCGAGTCCATGGGGGCCGCCAGGAAGGGCAGCTCGAAGCGGTAGGCGTCGATCTGCCAGGCGATCGAGACCTCCTTCGGGTCCCGAGTGCGTCGGCTCGGGACGATGGCGATGTCGTCGAACGCGTACGCCCTGCGGCCGCGCTTGCCGCGCCCGATCTCGATCTCAGTCACGTTGGGTGGCCTTTCCAGTCTCCGGTGTGCGCGTACCAGTATCCCCGACACACGCGCAGGGGCCCGCGGGCGGCGTCGCGCCCGCGGGCTCTCGCGTCGTACGGCCGGTCAGCGGCGTGAGTAGTTGGGCGCCTCGACGGTCATCGCGATGTCGTGCGGGTGGCTCTCCTTGAGTCCGGCCGACGAGATCCGTACGAACCGGCCCTTGGCCTTGAGCTCCGGGATGTCCGCCGAGCCGACGTACCCCATGGAGGCCCGCAGACCGCCCACCAGCTGGTGCGCGACCGAGGCGAGCGGGCCCCGGTAGGGCACCTGACCCTCGATGCCCTCGGGCACCAGCTTGTCCTCGGACAGCACGTTGTCCTGGAAGTAACGGTCCTTCGAGTACGAGCGCGCCTGCCCGCGGGACTGCATCGCGCCCAGCGAGCCCATGCCGCGGTACGACTTGAACTGCTTGCCGTTGACGAAGACCATCTCACCCGGCGACTCCTCGCAGCCCGCGAGTAGCGAGCCGAGCATCACCGAGTCGGCCCCGGCGGCGATCGCCTTGGCGATGTCGCCGCTGTACTGCAGGCCGCCGTCGCCGATCAGCGGCACCCCGGCGGGGCCGCAGGCCTTGGCCGCCTCGTAGATCGCGGTCACCTGGGGCACGCCGATACCGGCCACGACGCGCGTGGTGCAGATGGAGCCGGGCCCGACGCCCACCTTGACGCCGTCCACACCGGCGTCGATCAGCGCCTGCGCGCCGTCCCGCGTGGCGACGTTGCCGCCCACGATGTCGACGTCGATGTGCGTCTTGA
Source organism: Streptomyces sp. O3 (assembly GCF_054788135.1). NCBI lineage: Bacteria > Bacillati > Actinomycetota > Actinomycetes > Kitasatosporales > Streptomycetaceae > Streptomyces > Streptomyces sp. O3. The sequence goes on along the minus strand of NZ_JBTVYK010000073.1, from coordinate 20,106 downwards.
GCTTGGCGATCATGTCGAGGATGCCGCGGCTGTGGCCGTGCGCGCTGTCCACGACCAGGAAGTCGACCCCGGCCTCGACGAGCGCCTGCGCCCGGTCGTACGCCTCGTCGCCGACGCCCACGGCGGCGCCGACGACCAGGCGGCCCTCGGCGTCCTTGGCGGCGTTCGGGTACTGCTCGGCCTTGACGAAGTCCTTGACCGTGATGAGGCCCTTGAGGACGCCCGCGTCGTCGACCAGCGGCAGCTTCTCGATCTTGTGGCGGCGCAGCAGCTCCATGGCGTCCTCGCCGGAGATGCCGACCTTGCCGGTGACCAGCGGCATCGGCGTCATGACCTCGCGGACCTGGCGCGAGCGGTCCAGCTCGAAGGCCATGTCGCGGTTGGTGACGATGCCGAGCAGCTTGCCCGCGGGGTCGGTGACCGGGACGCCGCTGATCCGGAACCGGCCGCACAGCGCGTCGGCCTCGTGCAGCGTGGCGTCCGGCGCGACCGTGATCGGGTCGGTGACCATGCCGGACTCGGAGCGCTTCACCAGGTCGATCTGGTTGGCCTGGTCCTCGATGGAGAGGTTGCGGTGCAGCACGCCCGCGCCGCCCTGGCGGGCCATGGCGATGGCCATCCGGGCCTCGGTGACCTTGTCCATCGCGGCGGACAGCAGGGGGAGGTTCACGGTGACGTTCCGCGAGACCCGAGACGAGGTGTCGACCTTGTTCGGGAGCACCTCGGACGCGCCCGGCAGCAACAGGACGTCGTCGTAGGTCAGCCCGAGCATCGCGAATTTCTCCGGTGCTCCGGCTCCGTCGTCGACGAGATCAGTCATGACACCTTCCCCAATGCTCTTGCCAGCCGCGGACCACCATGCTAACGGGCCTCAGCGGTACTTGATTCCACGATCGCATCACTCCTGATCACGATCTCTGTACGTTTCTACGAAGGCCGCACGAGGACCGTGCGGAGGCGGCACGGAAGGCGGCACGGAAGACAGCACGAAGGCCGTACGAAGTCCGTGAACCGGGCCCGTCACTGCTCGGCGAGGGCGCGCAGCCTGCTCAGCGCGCGGTGCTGGGCGACCCGGACCGCGCCGGGGGACATCCCCAGCATCTGCCCGGTCTCCTCCGCGGTCAGCCCGACGGCGATCCGCAGCAGCAGCAGCTCGCGCTGGGTCTGGGGCAGGTTGGCGAGGAGTTTCTTGGCCCACTCGGCGTCGCTGCTGAGCAGCGCCCGCTCCTCGGGCCCGAGCGAGTCGTCGGGCCGCTCGGGCATCTCGTCCGACGGCACCGCGGTCGAGCCGGGGTGGCGCATGGCGGCCCGCTGGAGGTCGGCGACCTTGTGTCCGGCGATGGCGAACACGAAGGCCTCGAAGGGGCGGCCGGTGTCCTTGTAGCGCGGCAGCGCGAGCAGGACGGCGACGCAGACCTCCTGGGCCAGGTCCTCCACGAAGTGCCGCGCGTCACCCGGAAGGCGGGACAGCCGGGTGCGGCAGTAACGCAGCGCCAACGGGTGCACATGGGCCAGCAGATCGTGGGTGGCCTGCTGGTCGCCTTCGACGGCGCGATGGACGAGGGCACCGATCGCCGTCGTCTCGTCATCACGCATCGGTCCATAGTGCCTTGGCTCCGACCGATCCGTGACACCGCGCCCGTTGTTGTGCACTGAAGCGTTATGAGCAGGTGCGCCGGAACTCATCTCCTGCGCCCTCCCCTCCCGCTCGATCGACTCGTCCCCGAGGAACTCCACACTCCAAGGATGCGGCATCGCGCGGGAAACGGCCTAAGCCGCCACCGCGGCGGGCCTTTCCCGGCGTCCGCCGACCCGCCCGCGGCGGTGCGGGCGGAGTCGCGGCGGCACGCGGAATCCCCGCGGCGGCGCGCTGTCAGCGGACCAGGCCCCAGCGGAATCCGAGCGCGACGGCATGCGCGCGGTCCGACGCGCCGAGCTTCTTGAACAGCCGCCTGGCGTGGGTCTTGACGGTGTCCTCGGAGAGGAACAGCTCGCGGCCGATCTCGGCGTTCGACCGGCCGTGGCTCATGCCTTCGAGTACCTGGATCTCGCGCGCGGTGAGCGTCGGGGCCGCGCCCATCTCGGCCGAGCGCAGCCTGCGCGGGGCGAGCCGCCAGGTCGGGTCGGCGAGCGCCTGGGTGACGGTCGCGCGCAGCTCGGCGCGCGAGGCGTCCTTGTGCAGATAGCCGCGGGCGCCGGCGGCGACCGCGAGCGCGACGCCGTCCAGGTCCTCGGCGACCGTGAGCATGATGATCCGCGCGCCGGGGTCGGCGGACAGCAGCCGCCGGACCGTCTCCACGCCCCCGAGTCCCGGCATGCGCACGTCCATCAGGATCAGGTCCGAGCGGTCGGCGCCCCAGCGGCGGAGTACCTCCTCGCCGTTGGCCGCCGTCGTGACACGCTCGACGCCGGGAACGGTCGCGACCGCGCGGCGGAGCGCCTCGCGGGCAAGCGGGGAGTCGTCGCAGACGAGTACGGATGTCATGACTGTCCTCCGCGGCTCTCACAGCTGCTGCGCGTCACCTTGAGCCTCCAGGCTGGTTACGAGTCGTCACCTGCGCGGTCGACACCCTCGGACATCTGCCCGAGAGCTTCAGTTCTCAACCGCCTCGCACTCTCAACGACGGTCACTCGAAAGAGTTACGGGTTCGCCACCCCTCTTCAGCACTCCACGTAAGGGCTCGGACACGGCGACGGCACCGCAGGTCACCAGAGGTTCGCCTGCCAGGATGCCCCATTTAGCGGATTTTCTTCCCTTTCGTAGGTGTCTCTGAGTAGATTCACCATGGATCATATTTTCATCTACTAAGACGGTAGATGTACGGTCGGCACTTCAGCAGTCACTGAACCCGCTCACCACGGTTGCAAGGGGACACGCAATGGCAGATTTCTCCCGCCTTCCCGGACCGAACGCAGATCTGTGGGACTGGCAGCTCCTGGCCGCCTGCCGCGGGGTCGACAGCTCGCTGTTCTTCCACCCGGAAGGCGAGCGGGGCGCGGCGCGCAGCGCGCGCGAGACCTCGGCCAAAGAGGTCTGTATGAGATGCCCGGTACGCGCGGAGTGCGCCGCGCACGCGCTGGCGGTGCGCGAACCGTACGGGGTCTGGGGCGGACTCACCGAAGACGAACGCGAGGAACTCATGGGGCGCGCCAGACACCGCCTGGTCACGGCGTCCGCGACCACGGGGGCGAGCACGGCCACGGGGGCGTCCGCGACCGCGGGGGCGAGCGCGACCGCGGGGGCGAGCGCGACCGCGACCGGGCACTGACCTCGCCCGCGTACCGACCACGCGGAGGAACGTTTCTCTGAAGGGGCGGCTCCCGCGCGCGCCCCGCACCGGGCTCAGCGCGCCGCGGCGCCCGCCAGCTGGTCGAGGGTCGCCACCACAGCGGGCACCTGGGCCAGGTCGGGCAGCGTGAGCGCGACGATCTCGCGCCGCACCGCCGGTTCCACGGTCACCGCGCGGGCCCCCTTGGGGCGTACCGACTCCAGGGCGAGCTCCGGCAGCACCGCGACGCCGAGCCCGGCGCCGACCAGGCCGATCACCGCCGGGTAGTCGTCGGTCGCGAAGTCGATGCGCGGGACGAAGCCCGCGCCTTCGCAGACCTCGACCAGCTGCTTGCGGCAACGCGGGCAGCCCGCGATCCACGGCTCGTCGGCGAGGTCCCCGATGGCGAGCGCCGCCGCGCCCGCCAGCCGGTGCCCCTCGGGGACGAGCCCGACCAGGCGGTCGGCGAGCAGCGGCCGCACCACCAGGTCGCTCCAGTCGTCGGCGGCGCTGGCGCCCTGGTACCGAAAGGCGAGCGCGACATCGCAGTCGCCCTCGCGCAGCATCTCCACCGAGCGCGGCGGCTCGGCCTCCACCAGGGACACCCGCGTCCCCGGATGCGCGGCGCGCAGCGCGGCCAGCGCGGTGGGGACCAGGGTCGAGCTGCCGCTGGGGAAGGAGACCAGCCGTACCCGTCCCGCGCGCAGCCCCGCGATGGCGGCGACCTCCTCCTCGGCCGCGGTCAGCCCGGCGAGGATGCCGGCGGCGTGCCGCACCAGGGCCTCACCGGCCTGCGTGAGGCGCATCTCGCGGCCCGTACGGATCAGCAGCGGCGTCCCCGCCGACTGTTCGAGGGCCTTCATCTGCTGGCTCACGGCGGGCTGGGTGCAGCCCAGTTCGCGAGCGGCGGCGGAGAAGGATCCGGTGGCGGCGACGGCACGCAGCACACGGAGATGACGGGCCTCGATCATCTTTCGAGCATAAGCGACGCTTGGAGAGCGCAGCGCATACAGCCGCGCGGCTTTGCCCCACTAACCTGGGGCCATGACTACGGCTCTGATTACCGGATCGACCGCAGGGATCGGCGCCGCGTTCGCGCGGCGGCTCGCCGCAGACGGGCACAACCTGGTGCTGGTCGCCCGCGACACCGAACGGCTCCAGGAGCAGGCGACCGAGCTGCACGACCGGCACGGCATCGAGGCCGAGGTGCTGACCGCCGACCTGTCGACCGATGACGGGATCGCGGCGGTGGAGACCCGGCTCGGCGACCGCAGGAACGCGGTCGACCTGCTCGTCAACAACGCGGGCTTCGGCAACAAGGGCCGCTATCTCGAGGTCTCCATGGCCGACGAGCTGACGATGCTGAAGGTGCACTGCGAGGCGGTGCTCCGGCTGACCTCGGCGGCCGCGGACGCGATGCGGGAGCGCGGGCGCGGCGGCGTCGTCAACGTGGCGTCGGTGGCGGCCTTCGTGCCGCGCGGGACGTATGGCGCGTCCAAGGCGTGGGTCGTGCAGTTCACGCAGGGGGCGGCGAAGGATCTGGCGGGTTCGGGGGTGCGGCTGATGGCACTGTGCCCCGGATTCGTGCGGACGGAGTTCCACGAGCGGGCCGGGATGGGCACGGACGACATTCCGAGCTGGATGTGGCTGGACGCCGACAAGCTGGTGGCCGCGGCGCTGACCGACCTGGCGCGCGGCAAGTCGGTGTCGATCCCGGACCCGCGCTACAAGGCCATGATGGGCGTGGTGAAGGTGACGCCGCGCGCCCTGCTAGGCGGGCTCAGTTCCCGTACGGGCCGCAAGTACGGCCCGAAGTAGCGCGGCACGAAGCCCCGGCGCCTCCCGCAGCGCGAAGGTCCGGCACCCCGCGACGGGATGCCGGACCTTCGTCAGCTCAGCTCGATCAAGCTCAGCTCAATCCAGCTCAGCTCGACTCAGCTCGACTCAGCTCACGCGAGCTCGCTCAGTGGGCGTGGCCGTGACCGCCCGCGGCGGCGGCCTCGTCCTCCTCGGCGGGCTTCTCGACGACCAGGGTCTCGGTCGTGAGCAGCAGCGAGGCGATCGACGCGGCGTTCTCCAGGGCGGAGCGGGTGACCTTGACCGGGTCGATGACGCCGGCCTTGACCAGGTCGCCGTACTCGTCGGTCGCGGCGTTGTAGCCGTTGCCCTTGTCGAGCTCGGCGACCTTGGAGGTGATGACGTAGCCCTCAAGGCCGGCGTTCTCGGCGATCCAGCGCAGCGGCTCGACGGCGGCGCGGCGGACGACGGCGACGCCGGTGGCCTCGTCGCCCTCCTTGCCGAGGTTGCCCTCGAGCACCTTGACGGCGTGCACCAGGGCGGAGCCGCCACCGGAGACGATGCCCTCCTCGACCGCGGCGCGGGTCGCGGAGATGGCGTCCTCCAGGCGGTGCTTCTTCTCCTTCAGCTCCACCTCGGTGGCGGCGCCGACGCGGATCACGCACACGCCGCCGGCCAGCTTCGCGAGGCGCTCCTGGAGCTTCTCGCGGTCCCAGTCGGAGTCCGTGGTCTCGATCTCGGCCTTGATCTGGGCGACGCGGGCCTGGACGTCGTCGGCGTTGCCGCCGCCGTCCACGATCGTGGTGTCGTCCTTGGTGATGGTGACGCGGCGGGCGGTGCCCAGCACGTCGAGACCGGCCTGGTCCAGCTTGAGGCCGACCTCTTCGGCGATGACGGTGGCGCCGGTGAGGGTGGCCATGTCGCCGAGCATCGCCTTGCGGCGGTCGCCGAAGCCGGGGGCCTTGACGGCCACGGCGTTGAACGTGCCGCGGATCTTGTTGACGACGAGGGTGGAGAGCGCCTCGCCCTCGACGTCCTCGGCGATGATCAGCAGCGGCTTGGAGCCGCCGTTCTGGATGACCTTCTCCAGGAGCGGCAGCAGGTCCTGGATCGAGGAGATCTTGCCCTGGTGGATCAGGATGTACGGGTCGTCGAGTACGGCCTCCATACGCTCCTGGTCGGTGACCATGTACGGCGACAGGTAGCCCTTGTCGAAGGCCATGCCCTCGGTGAAGTCGAGCTCCACGCCGAAGGTGTTGGACTCCTCGACGGTGATCACACCGTCCTTGCCGACCTTGTCCATGGCCTCGGCGATGAGCTCGCCGATCTGCTTGTCCTGGGCGGACAGCGCGGCGACCGCGGCGATGTCGGCCTTGGAGTCGATCGGGCGGGCGGTGGCCAGCAGCTCGTCGGACACGGCCTTGACGGCGGCGTCGATGCCCTTCTTCAGGGCGGCCGGGGAGGCGCCGGCGGCGACGTTGCGCAGGCCCTCGCGGACCAGGGCCTGGGCGAGCACGGTGGCGGTGGTGGTGCCGTCGCCCGCGATGTCGTTGGTCTTGGTCGCCACCTCCTTCACCAGCTGGGCGCCGAGGTTCTCGTGCGGGTCCTCGACCTCGACCTCACGGGCGATGGTGACGCCGTCGTTGGTGATGGTGGGGGCGCCGAACTTCTTGTCGATGACGACGTTGCGGCCCTTGGGGCCGATCGTCACCTTGACCGTGTCGGCCAGCTTGTTGACGCCGCGCTCAAGGGCGCGACGGGCGTCCTCGTCGAACTTCAGGATCTTCGCCATGGAGCTGTCTCAAGTCCTCTCAAAAGAGCCGCGCCCCCGTCCACCCGGCGATTCTTGGATTCACGGGGGCCAGGGGCGCGGTACAAAACTGTCGGGAGCCAGCGGCTCCCTGGGGAGGTGACTTACTTCTCGATGATCGCGAGGACGTCGCGAGCCGAGAGGACGAGGTACTCCTCGCCGCTGTACTTCACCTCGGTGCCGCCGTACTTGCTGTAGAGCACGACGTCGCCGACCTTGACGTCGAGCGGCAGGCGCTCGCCGTTCTCGAAACGGCCGGGGCCCACGGCCAGGACTGCGCCCTCCTGGGGCTTCTCCTTGGCGGTGTCCGGAATAACCAGGCCAGAGGCCGTGGTCTGCTCGGCGTCGAGCGGCTGGACCACAATGCGGTCCTCAAGCGGCTTGATGGCAACCTTGGAGCTGGTGGTCGTCACGGTCCGGTCTCCCCCTTCGGAGATCTCACGGGGTTAACTGTTCTGGGGTGGCGACCAGGTGGATCCGTCGTCGCGGGTGCCGGACCTGCCCGTCGCTGTTGGCACTCTCCAGTGGTGAGTGCCAGAGCTGAGACTATGACCGTGATTAGCACTCGGTCAAGCGGAGTGCCAATGACTCCACTCGACCGAGTCGCGGAGGCTCGCCCGGCGGCTCCCTCGGCGGCTCCCCCGGCGGCTCAGAGATAGTCCTCCAGCCTGGCCACCGCGTACCCCTTGTCGGTCACCGTCTTCATCATCCGGCGGATCATGTCGGGCATGCTGCCCTTCCAGTCCTCCTCGCCCCGGAAGTGGGTGAGGATGATGTCGCCGGGGTGCAGGTCACGGTCCCACTCGCGCCACTCCATCCGGTCCGCGAAGGCCTCGGCGTTCCACAGCGGCACGGCCTTGATCCCGCAGGCCTTGGCGGCCCGCAGGGTGTCGCCGTTGTAGTTGCCGTACGGCGGGCGGAACAGCTCGGGCCGCTTTCCGTAGCGCTTCTCGATGACGTCCTGCATGCCGCAGATCTCGCGCTTCTGCCGCGCGTAGGAGAGTCCGGGCAGATAGGGGTGATTGAGGGTGTGGTTGTTGAGCCCCACCCCGCGCTCCTGCATCTTCTTGAAGTACCCGTAGTCCTCCTTCACCAGGTAGTCGCTGAGGAACGCGGTGTACGGGATCTTCAGCTCGCTCATCATCCTGAGCAGCTCGGGATCCTTCTCTGCGCCGTCGTCGATCGTCAGGAAGACGACCTTGTCCTTGGTCGGGATCGTGGTGAACACGGGCGGCAGCTTCTCGCTCTCGTGCCCGGAGACCTCGAACCCTCTGCGGGTGGTGAGCTTCGCCTTCTCCGACGGCGGCTTCGGCGGCGTCAGCGGCATCTTGTCCAGCTTCCAGCGCTTGACGGCGGCTGCCCGCGCGGCCCGCTGCCCGGCGGCCCGCTTCTTGGCCCGCTCGGCCCACTTCCGCGCCACCTCGACCCGCTCGACCCGCTCCGCCCGCTCGGCTCGCTCCGCCCGCTGCTGGCCGGGGGCGGGCTCGACCGGGGTCTTCGCCGACTCCCCGCTGGCGCAGCCCGACGCGACGGCGGCCGCGGTGAGGACGACGAGCCCCACCCGGACTCGCCCGCCCCACCCCCCGCCCCTATTTCCCTTTTGTCCTACAAACACAGTGCGCATGGCGTCGGATCCTGTCAGCGCACCGGACCTCCGGCGCACAGGCCTCGCCGACCGGCGCGCACGATCCACCGACTGGCCGACAATGGCCGGGTGAACGACCGCGACCCCGCCTCCGCACCCGACCCCGAACTCGCCGCCTTCGCCGCGCTGCGCACCGACGAGGGCCAGGCCCTGCTCGCCGAGCTACGCGACCACGACCCGGCCCAGGAGCTGGCGCTCGCCACCCGGCTGCGCCGCGACCACCCGGCCGGACTGGTCTCCGCGGCGCTCGGGCAGGCGCGGCTGCGGCAGCGGGCGGCCGCGAAGTTCGGCCCTGACGACGCCCGCCGCATGTACTTCACGCCGAACGGCGTCGAACAGGCGACCAGGACCGCGGTCGCGGCCTACCGCGCGGAGCGCCTCCACGCGCTGGGCGTACGGAGCGTGGCGGACCTGTGCTGCGGCATCGGCGGCGACGCGATCGCGCTGGCCCGCGCCGGGATCTCCGTACTGGCCGTCGACCGGGACCCGCTGACCTGCGAGGCGGCCCGCGCCAACGCGGCGGCGCTCGGCCTGGACGCGCTGATCGAGGTGCGCCGGGCAGACGTCGCCGAGGTGGACACGGCCGGATACGACGCCGTGTTCGTCGACCCGGCGCGCCGCGGCGGGCGCGGCCGCGTCTTCGACCCCGAGGCGTACTCGCCGCCCCTGTCCTGGGCCGTGGAGGCCGCCCGCCGGGCCCCGCACGCCGCGCTGAAGATCGCCCCCGGCATCCCGCACGAGGCGGTGCCCGACGACGCCGAGGCGGAGTGGATCTCGTACGGCGGCGAGGTGAAGGAAGCGGTGCTCTGGTTCGGCGCCGAAGCCGGCACCGGGACCGGCGCCGACCCGCACCCCGCGTCCCTGCGCGCCACCCTCCTGCCGGGCCGCGCGACGCTGCACACCCCCCGCGCCACGATGCTCCCCGACCCGGCCCCCCGCCCCGTCGGACGCTACCTCTACGAACCCGACGGCGCCGTCATCCGCGCGCATCTGGTCGCCGAGGTCGCCCGGCAGGTCGACGGCGGCCTGCTCGACCCGACGATCGCGTACGTCACGAGCGACGCACTCCGCCCGACCCCGTACGCCACCGCCTACGAGATCACCGACCAGCTGCCGTTCAACGTGAAGAAGCTCAAGGCCCTGCTGCGCCAGCGCGAAGTGGGCGTCCTCACCGTCAAAAAGCGCGGCTCGGCAGTCGAACCGGAGGAACTCCGCCGCAAGATGAAACTCCAGGGCAAGCGATCGGCGACGGTCTTCCTGACCAGGGTCGCCGGCGCCCCCACCATGCTCGTCGGCGCGCCAGCAGCCACCGACTAGTCCCGGTCGGTCAGTTCTTCCGCGAACACCTGGGACAGCGGCTGCGGCCCCACGTACTGCTGGCAGTTGCACCGGCCCGCCTCGAAGCGGACCGGCTTCTTGTTCTCGTCCCAGGCCGTCGGCACCTCGACCCGCTCGTGGCACAGGCCCTGCTTGTCGTGCTTGGCCAGGTGATGCGTGCACCCGCACACCGGCTCCGGCGGCTTGTGCGCCGCCTCGACGGCGAGACGCTCCTGCTTCGTCGCCTCCATCAGTTCGAGCTTGCGCTCATGCCGGTTGCGCAGTGCCGTACGCACGTTGTCCGCGGCCCATGCGAAGCCGCCTGTCCAGAAGATGATGAGCAACACCCAGAACCAGCCCACCAGCCGCCCCTTCCCCTCTGTGCGGCCCGCCCGCTCATCCCAGCATAAGGGGCACTTCCGTACGATCTCCGCCCTGAGGTTCGACCCGGTCCACCGAGACGGCGCGAGCCGGGAAGGCGGCGCCCCGCCTCCCCGGCTCACTCACATGCCGTACCGCTGTCGTGCCGCGCTACTTCAGACCGTCGCCGATCGCGGTCACCAGCTCGCCGTTCGCGGTGTCGCCGCTGAACTCCCAGAAGAACGCGCCACCAAGACCCTGCTGGTTGGCCCAGTCCATCTTCCCGGCGATCGTCGACGGCGTGTCGTAGCTCCACCAGTCGCTGCCGCAGTGGGCGTAGGCCGTGCCCGCGACGGTGCCGTTGGCCGGGCACTCGGTCTTGAGGACCTTGTAGTCCTCGATGCCCGTCTCGTACGTGCCCGCGGCGGGCCCGGTGGCCGAACCGCCCGGCTCCGACTGGGTGACGCCGGTCCAGCCGCGCCCGTAGAAGCCGATGCCGAGCAGCATCTTCTCGGCCGGAACGCCCTTGGCCTTGAGCTTGGCGATCGCGGCGGCGGAGTTGAAGCCGTCCTTCGGGATGCCGGGGTACGAGGTCAGCGGCGAGTGCGGGGCCGTCGGGCCCTGCTTCGCCCAGGCGCCGAAGAAGTCGTACGTCATGACGTTGTACCAGTCGGCGTACGGCGCGGCGCCCGCGTAGTCCGCGGCGTCGATCTTGCCGCCGTCCGAGGCGTCCGCGGTGATCGCGGCCGTGACCAGGTAGTCAGGACCGAACTCGGCCCGCATCGCCTTCATCATGTCCTTGAAGACAGCCGGGCCGCTCTCGTCACACGACAGCCCGCAGGCGTTCGGGTACTCCCAGTCCAGGTCGATGCCGTCGAAGACGTCGGCCCAGCGCGGGTCCTCGATCAGGTCGTGGCAGGACTTGGCGAACGCGGCCGGGTTCTTCATGGCGTCACCGAAGCCGCCGGACCAGGTCCAGCCGCCGAACGACCACAGCACCTTGATGTGCGGGTACTTCTCCTTGAGCTGGCGGAGCTGGTTGAAGTTGCCCCGCAGCGGCTGGTCCCAGGTGTCGGCCTCGCCGCTGACCGACTGGCCCGCGGTGTACGCCTTGTCGATGGCGGCGTACGAGTCGCCCATGGTGCACTTGCCGCCCTGGACGTTGCCGAAGCTGTAGTTGATGTGCGTGATCTTCTCGGCCGAGCCGGAGGTCACCAGGTTCTTGACGTGGTAGTTGCGCCCGTAGACGCCCCACTCGGTGAAGTAGCCGAGGTTCACCTTGTCGCCGGGGCCGGGGCCGGGACCGGGGTCCCCGCCGGTCGTCCGCACCGAGACCGAGCCGCTGACCGGCCCCGTCTGACCGGCCGTGTCACGGGCCTGCACCGCATACGAGTAGTCGGTCCCGGCGCTCAGCCCGGTGTCCGTGTACGAGGTGCCGGTGACCGTGGCGACCACGGCGCCGTCCCGCAGCACGTCGTAGTTCTTGACGCCCTCGTCGTCGGTGGCCGCGGACCAGGCGAGTTTCACGGAGGTGTCGGTGACGTCGGACGCGGCCGGAGTGCCGGGCGCCGACGGCGGGTTGTCGCCCGGCTCGCTCGGACCGCCGTCGCAGGAGCCGCCGTTGAGCTTGCAGCCCGACGGCGCGCCGTCTCCGCTGCCGTTGAAGCCGAAGGAGACCGAGGCGCCGGGCGCGAGCGTGCCGTTCCAGCCCTTGTTCTTCGCGGTCCAGTGGTCACCGGAGTTGGTGACGTCGGCGTCCCAGGCGGAGGTCACCTTGGTGCCGGAGGGGAAGTCCCACTCGACGGTCCAGGAGTCGAGCGTCGTGGTCCCGGTGTTCTTGATCGTCCACTTGCCCTCGAAGCCCGTGCCCCAGTCCTGGGTCTTGGCGTACGTGGCGGTCGCCTCCTCGGCGGCCTGCGCGGGCGAGGCCAGCCCGACGAGGGCGGCCAGCGGGAGCGCGAAGGCGGCGACGGCGGCGGTCGCCCGGTGCCGGAATCTTCTACTGCGTTCAGGTGTCGCGGTGCTGATGCTCAAGGCGTGCTCCTCGAGTGGGGGCGGAGTCGGAGGTGGAGCCCTGCGCCGTCCGTGAGCACGTTTGTTGAATACGCACTCACCACAGTGTGCGGCGAGAATAGAAAGGTCCAGACCACTGGTCAATAGGTCTGGACCAAAACGTCACAGAGGCACCAGAGTTCAGCGCCGCCGCGCAGCCCCGCTCGTCACCGCGCGAGGAGATACGACGCCGCGCCCGCGATCAGGGGACTGACGACCACGAGGTTGGTCTGCAGGTCGCTGAAAAGCGTGCGGTCGACGCCGAGGGCGGACTCCAGACTCCGGCGATCCTCTAGGGCGGCGGGAAGCTCCCGAGCGGGCAGCGCGGCCAGCGGGCGGCAGGCGTCGACGAGTTCGCGGGCGCGGGCGCGCAGGCGGGCGGCGGGCGTCAGGTAGACGACGGCGACGGCGACGGAGCTGGTGGCGCCGAAGGCGAGCGTGATCTCCACGGCGCTGCGGTCGGCCATCCGCTGGCCGGTGGCCTCCGCGATCACCAGCAGGGCGACGATGCCGCCCATCACGCCGAGCAGGGACTGCAGCAGACGGCGCAGGGCGAGGAGCCGCGACAGCTGGGCGCCCGGCGGCGCGGCGGCGTCGTTCGGGGCGGCGGCGAGCAGCCCGATCCCGATCATGGCCAGGCCGCCGGGGGTGACACCGGCCGCGGCCACCAGGACCAGGGTCAGGGCACGCCAGGTACCCGCGAAGCCCGCGGCCCACAGCAGAACGAGCGCGCCGCCGCCCAGCACCCACGCCACGACGACCGGGCGGGCCGCGGCACGCACCGGTACCGGGCCGACGGCGGCGAGACCCGACCAGCGGCGCAGCCCGTGCGCGAAGGCCGCGCCGCTCGCGGCGGACAGGCCGCTGGCGGCCAGGGCCCAGACGGCCCAGGCGTCCTCGCCCCGGTGCTGCGAGGTCAGCGCCACACCCAGGCCGAGCGCGCCGCCCAGCGGAACGGTGAGCAGCGGGAGACGCCGGAACTGCGGATGCTGCGGAGCGGCCACGATTCCACGATACGCGCGGCGGGCCGTCCCGCCCGGCCGCCTACGCGCCCCGCTCCCCGCCGTCCGGCGGCGTCGCGACCTCGTGCGACGCGAACCGCCACCGGTGCACCGGACGGGTGATCAGCTCGGCCGCGGGCTCCGGGAGTTCGGGGAGGTCCGCGTCGTACGCCGCGTCCCACCAGGTGATGACGAGGACCCGGTCGCCCGGCGCCGTGAGGGTCTCACGCCGCAGCGGGACGCCGTCCAGCCGCCGCTGGCCGACCCACGCCAGCAGCTCCGCGCCCCGCCCCTCGACGGCCCGCGCCTCCCACATCACGGCGACCGTCACGAGTACAGATTCCCCTGACTGGCCTCATGCACATGCCCATGCCCATGCCCATGTGACTCACCGGGCACATGCGGATCGGTGACCGGCAGCGACGAGTCCGCCGACAGATCCCAGTCCGACGGCGCCCGGTTCCGCGCCACCATCTCCGCGCCCAGCGCCGCCACCATCGCCCCGTTGTCCGTGCACAGCCCAGGACGCGGCACCCGCAGCCTGATCCCGGCCCGCTCGCAGCGCTCCTGGGCCAGCGCCCGCAGCCGGGAGTTCGCGGCGACCCCGCCGCCGATCATCAGATGGTCCACGCCCTCGTCCTTGCAGGCCCGTACGGCCTTACGGGTCAGCACGTCGACCACCGCCTCCTGAAACGACGCCGACACATCCCGCACCGGCACGTCCTCGCCCGCGTTCCGCTTCGCCTCGATCCAGCGGGCCACGGCCGTCTTCAGACCGGAGAACGAGAAGTCGTACGCGGGATCGCGCGGCCCGGTGAGGCCGCGCGGGAAGGCGATCGCGTCCGGGTCGCCCTCCTTCGCGTACCGGTCGATGACCGGGCCGCCGGGGAAGCCCAGATGCAGCACGCGGGCGATCTTGTCGAAGGCCTCGCCCGCCGCGTCGTCGATGGTCGCGCCCATCGGCCGCACATCGGAGGTGATGTCCGACGACAGCAGCAACGACGAATGCCCGCCCGACACCAGCAGCGCCATCGTCGGCTCCGGCAGCGCGCCGTGCTCCAGCTGGTCCACGCAGATGTGCGAGGCCAGGTGGTTCACCCCGTACAGCGGCTTGCCCAGCGCGTACGCGTACGCCTTCGCCGCCGACACGCCGACCAGCAGCGCCCCGGCGAGCCCCGGACCCGCCGTCACGGCGACGCCGTCCAGATCACGCGCGGACACGCCCGCCTGCTTCAGCGCGCGCTCGACGGTCGGCGCCATGGCCTCCAGATGCGCGCGCGAAGCCACCTCGGGCACCACGCCGCCGAAGCGCGCGTGCTCGTCGACGCTGGAGGCGACCGCGTCGGCGAGCAGGGTCGTACCGCGGACGACGCCGACGCCGGTCTCGTCGCAGGAGGTCTCGATCCCGAGCACCAGCGGTTCGTCAGCCATCAGCTGTCATTCCTTTCCACCACACGAAAACCTTCGGCCCCGAGAACCAGGCGCATCACCAGCGCGTCCACATTGCCCGGCTGGTAGTAGCCGCGCCGGAACCCGATCGGCTCGAAGCCGAAGCGCTCGTACAGCTTCTGCGCACGGGTGTTGTCGACCCGCACCTCCAGCAGCACCTCGCCGCACTCGAAGGCGGTGGCGTGCTTCAGCAGATCCGTCAGGAGCCCCGCTCCCAGTCCGGTGCCCCAGTGGTCGCGGGCGACGGCGATGGTCTGTACGTCGCCGAGCCCGCCCGCGGCGGCGAGACCGGCGTACCCCACCAGCCGCTCGCCGTCGACGGCGACGACATAGCGGCGACTCGCGCCCGGCCCGCGCGCGTGGGCCAGCTCGGACCAGAACATTCCCTTGGACCACGCGTCATCGGGAAACAACTCCCGCTCAAGCCGCAGCACATCGGCGATGTCCCACCAGCGCATCTCGCGCAGTACGGGTGAGCTCACTTGGGCGTGACCACCTTGTAGTTCTTGGGAACCTGCGCGTCCGGCCGCCGCAGATACAGCGGCCGCGGCGGCGCCAGCTCCTCGCCCGCGGCCAGCCGCTCGGCGGCCAGCGCGGCGAGCGCACCGGCGGCCGCGTGCTCGGGGCTCCGGGCGTCCGGAAAGAACTCGGGGTACAGCCGCGCCCCCGCGCCGACCACCGGCAGCCCCGCCAGCTGGGCGGCGATGTCGGCGGGCCGGTCCACGGCGGGCTCGGTGGTCCTGACCCCGGCCGAGTCGTACCGCGCCCAGTAGACCTCCTTGCGTCTCGCGTCGGTGGCCACCGCGAAGGGGGCGTCAAGCCCGGAGGCGTACGCCAGCCCGTCCAGGGTGCACAGCCCGTGCACCGGGACGTTCAGCGCGGAGCCGAAAGCGACGGCCGTCATCAGACCGACCCGCAGTCCGGTGTACGGACCGGGCCCGGTGCCGACCACCAGCGCGGTGACCGCGTCCAGCTTGAGTCCCGCGTCGGCGAGCACCCGGTCGACGGCCGGAAGCAGCAGCTCCCCGTGCCGACGGGCGTCCACCTGGCTCGACGCGGCGACGACGGATGAGCCGTCGTGCAGTGCGACGGTGACGGCGGGGGTGGCGGTATCCAGAGCGAGCAAGAGCACGCGAACAGCCTACGGCTTGGCGAACCCCGGACGGCCCGCGCTCGGCTGCTACCGTCACTGCTGACGTACGTATGAGAGGTGGACGCACGGTGGCACGCAGCAGCTCGGGATTCGTGGCCGGGCTCACCGCCGCGGCAATCGCGGCGGTCGGTTTCCTCGCCTACCAGGCATCGGCGAACGTCCCCGACACGCTGGGCCAGCCGACCGTGAAGGAATCCGCCGGCGCCTCGCAGTCACCCGAGGCCCCCGAGGAGAAGAAGCCGGCCCCGAAGGCGCTGCCCGCCGAATCGGGCGAGGGCGAGCGCGTGGTGTACGCGCTGGGCGCTGACCGGGTCTGGCTGGTGGGCGCGGACGACACGGTGCGGCGCACGTACCGGGTCATGCCGAGCACGGTCGACCCGCTACCCGGCGACTACCTGGTCACCTCGCGCTCCGGCGCGATCACCGGGTCCGACGGGGTGTCGATCGAGCACGTGGTGCGCTTCGCGAGCGTCGAAGGGGTGACGGTCGGCTTCAGCGCGGCGGTGGACGGCTCCACGCCGAAGCCGGACCCGACGCAGCGCACGGGCGGCGTCCGGCAGTCGCGCGCGGACGGCAGGGCGATGTGGGAGTTCGCCACGATCAACCGCCCGGTCATCGTGGTCCCGTAAAACGCACCAGAACCCAACCGGACAGAACCCGGCATCACCAACAGAGAAACGCACCACTGAGCGAGGGCCGCCTGACCCGCCGGACAGCCCCTAAGCGGCGTCCCAGCGCGCTCGGCCCCCGTCCTCCCGCTGATCCGCCCCCAGACGCACCGACGCGGCGGCGGCCTTGGGACCGGACTCCTCATTCCGCCGTGGCGGCCGCGGGGGCGTGGACACCGCGCTCGCCGCCGCGCACGAGGCCAGCAGGTCCTTCATCGACAGCGCGGGTGCCCGCGTCTCATGTTCCGGCGTCGGCATGGGTGCCTCCTGGAGCTCCGAGGGGCGAGCCTGGTTAGGTAAACCTAACCAGGTCTCGCTACCATGGGAACACGCCCGAGGCCAACCACGCAACACCTTGCCGACACCCTGTCGGAAACCGCCTCACGCGCCCAGCACGCCCAGGTCCACACCGGCCCACCGCTCGCCGACCCCCGCAAGGGTGACCCGCCGTACGTCGTCATCGGGCACGTCATCACCCGTGGCCCGGTCGATCACCACATGCAGCCGGTCGTCGGACAGCTCCTCGACCTTCCCCTCGCCCCACTCGACGACCACCACCGAGTCCGGCAGCGAGACATCGAGATCCAGGTCCTCCATCTCGTCCAAGCCGCCCCCGAGCCGATACGCGTCCACATGCACCAGCGGCGGCCCCGAGCCCAGCGCCGGGTGCACCCGCGCGATCACGAACGTCGGCGAGGTGACGGCGCCCCGTACGTCCAGGCCCGCGCCGAGCCCACGGGTCAGCGTCGTCTTGCCCGCGCCGAGCGCGCCGGTGAGCATCACCAGGTCGCCGGGGCGCAGCAGCTTGGCCAAGCGGCGCCCCAGCTCCGCCATCTGCTCGGGAGAGTGAACGGTCAGCCCTGCCGAGTTGACGACAGAACCGAAGGGGGCGGTGTCAAGGGGTGCCGGGCTGTGCGGTGCTTCCATAGTCCGCCACGGTAGCGGCTTCCGACAGCACGCCCGCACGCACCAACAGATCCCTCATCCAGCCCAAAACGGTCTCCGGGTGCTCCAGCATCACCAGATGGCCCGCGTCCGGCACGATCACCAGCTCCGCGTTCGCCAGCGCGTCCGCGATGACCTCGCTGTGCCCGCTGGGCGTCACCAGGTCGCCTTCCCCGGCCAGCACCAGCGCCGGAACCGCCCCGAAGCACCGCAGCGCGTCCGCCCTCTCATGCTCCGCGAACCCCGGATAGAACTCGGCGACGACATCGATCGGCGTGGCCTCGATCAGCCGCTCCGCGAACCGCGCCACCGCGGGATCCACGTCCTTGGACGCGAACGAGTACCGCTTGACGACGCCCGCGAACAGATCGGCGGTGGCGCGCCGCCCCCGCTCCACCAGCTCCGCCCGAGACCCCAGCGCCCGCAGCACTCCGGGCAGCACACGCCGTACGGCCTTGACGCCCACGGCGGGCAGGCCGTAGCTCACCTCGCCCAGCCCGCCCGCCGACGTACCGACGAACCCGACCCCGACGACGCGCTCGCGCACCAGCTCGGGGAACTGGTCGGCCAGCGCCATCATCGTCATGCCGCCCATCGAGTGCCCGACCAGCACCAGCGGCCCGTCGGGCGCGGCCGCGTCGATCACCGCCTTGAGGTCGCGCCCCAGCTGGTCGAAGTCGACCGGCGCGCCGTCCCGCTGCGCCCGGCCGCGCTCGGACCGCCCGTGACTGCGCTGGTCCCAGAAGACGCCCCGCACCACACCCCGCAGGCCGGCGCGCTGGAAGTGCCAGGAGTCCTGGCTGAGGCAGTACCCGTGGCTGAACACCACCGTCACCGGCGCCGGGGCCTTGCGCCCGAACAGCCGCCGACGCCTGGGCGCGCTACCGCCCGCCTCCTCGACCTCGTAGTACAGCTCCGTGCCGTCGTCGGCCCGCGCCCGCCCCGGAGTGCCGCGGAGCGTGCCGTACGGGCCCGTGGAGTCCAGCGCGAGCCGGGCCTTCTTGCGCATCCCGCGCCCGACGGTCAGCCGCTCGACGGCCACACCGGCCGCCGCGCCCGCGGCGACCACGCCTATCGCGACACCAGCGACCCCGGCCCTGCGCCAGTTGTCATCCGTACCGGTATCGCCCACGTACCCGCTCCTAGTCCGTGTAGACGCGCGGAACCCTCGATCCGATGCGCGTCACTATCTCGTACGCGATGGTGTCCGCGGCCCGCGCCCAGTCCTCGGCGGTAGGCGCTCCCCGCCCCCCATCCCCGAACAGCACAACCTGTTCACCCACCGGCGGCTCATCACCCCCCAGATCGACCACGAACTGATCCATGGCGATCCGCCCGGCAGCGGTCCGCCACTTGCCGCCGACCAGCACGGGACCGCGCCCGGACGCGTGCCGCGGCAGTCCGTCCCCGTACCCGGCGGGCACCAGGCCCAAGGTGGTGTCCCCCGATGTGACGAAGTGATGCCCATAGCTGACGCCGTGCCCCGCCGGGACATGCTTGACCAGGGCCAGCGAAGCCACCAGCGTCATCACCGGCCGCAGCCCGAAGTCCTCCGGCGTGCCCACCTCCGGACTCGGCGACACGCCGTACATCGCGATGCCCGGACGCACCAGGTCGTAGTGCGTGTCCGGCAGGGTGAGCGTCGCGGGCGAGTTGGCGATATGCCGCACCTCGGGGCGCAGCCCCGCGGCTTCGGCGTACGCGAGCGCCCGCTCAAAACAGACAGCCTGCCGGTCGATGGAGGGATGCCCTGGTTCGTCCGCGCACGCGAAGTGCGACCAGATCCCGCTGACCCGGACCGTGCCGTCGGCCTCCGCCTTCAGCGCGGCCTCCACCAGCTCGGGCCAGTCGGCCGGCTGGCAGCCGTTGCGGCCGAGGCCGGTGTCGACCTTGAGCTGTACGCGGGCGGTGCGGCCCGCCGCGCGGGCGGCGTCGGTGACCTCGCGCAGCGCCCACATCCCGCTGACCGCCACATCGACGTCGGCCTCGATCGCCTCACGCCAGGGCCCGCCCGGCGTCCACAGCCAGCACAGCACGCGGGCCTGGTCCGGTCCGATACCGCCTGCGCGCAGGGCGAGCGCCTCCTCGGGTGTCGCCGTACCCAGCCAGCTCGCACCGCCCTGTAGCGCGGCCCGCGCACACGGCAGCATGCCGTGGCCGTACGCGTCCGCCTTCACCACGGCCATGAACTCGGCGCGGGGTGCGCGGGCGCGCAGAGTTCGTACGTTGGCCCGCAGGGCGGCCAGATCGATCTCGGCGCGGACGCGCAAGGGTGTCTCGTTCATCCCGCCCAGTCTCTCAGAGCCACGACCTGGGCTCTGGTGCCACGGTCACCCACCGAGGGCGCCGCCCTCACCCCTGGCTTCACGGGTTGCCCCGTGTCCCCCTCAGGGGGGAGGGTGTCGCCCTGCGGGCCAAGCGAGAACGGTCACCGGGGTCGGTGGGGTTGTGCCCACCCGTTCCGCCCTGCGGAACGTATGCCCACAACGGCAAGACGGGACGTACGCCCACCCGCCCGCGGGCGGAGCCGACGCGCCCCACCCGCCCGCGGGCGCTCACGGAGGTGAGGGGGTGGGGTGGGGGGTGCGAGCGGAGCGGGGACTGTGAACTGGGCAGCACGCGGTTCGCAGCTTCCGGGTT
>NZ_JBTVYK010000072.1:0-29674 GCF_054788135.1 Streptomyces sp. O3 | reverse complement strand
CGAGCCGAATCCTTGTTCGTACTATCGCTCCCATGAAACGCACCAAGCCCCGGGACGCGACGATAACCCCCGGTGAACCGGCGGCCCTGTACTGCCGAATATCCCAGGCGGACGACGACGACCAGACCGGCGTCGACCGCCAGGAGCGCATCTGCCGGGAGATCGCCGAGCGCCGGGGCCTGGTCATCGATCCTGCCCACGTCTTCGTCGACAACAGCCGCTCGGCGTGGAGCCGAGGCCGTAAACGGCCGGGCTGGGACCAGCTCCTCGAACACGCCGAGCGCCGCGAATTCCGGCACATCATCGCGTACCACCCGGACCGGCTGATGCGGCAGCCGCGAGACCTGGAGGAGCTGCTCCGCGCATCCGACGAGCACGCGATCACCCTGCATGGTGAGGCGAACCGGCGGGATCTGTCGGACCCCGACGACCGCTTTATCCTGAGGATCGAGGTCGCGCACGCCTGCCGGTCGTCGGACGACACATCCCGGCGGCTGAAGACGGCGCTGAAGGACCGTGCCGAGACCGGCCTGCCGCACTCGGGAAAGCGCCGCTTCGGTTACGAGGCGGACGGGATGACCATCAAGAAGGACGAGGCTGAGATCGTCCGCGAGGTCTTCGACCGGTACCTCAAGGGGCAGAGTCCGAGCGCGATCGCCCTCGTCCTCCACAAGCGCGGCATCAAGACCGTCTACGGCAAGGAGTGGACGCAGGGCACGGTCCGCGCGCTTCTCGACTCCCGACACGTCGCCGGCATACGCATGCACCAGGGCAAGGAGGTCGGTCAGGGGAAGTGGCCCGCGATCATCGAGCCCGGAATCTGGCAGGAGACTCGTGCCCGGCGCGAGTACCGCTCCGCCGTTCACCAGACCAACCTGGAGCTGCGCCGCTTCTACCTGCTGCGCGGCCTTGTCATGTGCTCGCGCTGCGGGACCCTCATGTCCGGTACGAAGGTTGGCGCGGTGCCCTCGTACCTGTGCACCCGCAAGAGTCGCAACGGACCGAAGAAGTGTGTGCGCCGCATCGCGGCGGTGAAGCTGGAGGAGTTCGTCACCGAGGCGGCGATCGACCTGCTCGGCAGGCTCACCATCTCCGGCAAGCTTGCCTCGACCTCGCTGCCGGACAGCGCGACGGACTCGGTCGAGGCCGACCAGCAGCAGCTGGTCGAGCTGAACCAGATGTGGACGGAGAAGGAGATCACGACGGCGGAGTTCCGCAAGATGCGGAAGGACATCACGGACCGCATCGCCAAGGCGCAGCGCCGCCTCGTCGTACGGCCGATGAAGCTGCTCGACGGGCTGACCGGCCCAGGCGCGAAGGACGCGTGGTACGCCGACGACATGACGGACGAGCGGCGCAACGCGGTGCTGCGGTTCCTGTTCTCGGGCGTGATCATCGATGCGTCGACCAAGCCGAGCGGGGTCTTCGATTGGGATCGGATCGCCATCGAGCAGAACCCGCTGTAGCTGGCTGCGGGTCACCCCGGAGGCCGGGTGCCCGGGGGCGGGAGGGGCAACATAGCCGACGATCGCCGGTTACCCAAACCGGGGATTCTCCGGACTATAGGTCGTGCCGCGCGGGGCTGGCCTGCCAGTCCGCCTCGTTCGGCGTGCGCTGCCCTGGGTGTTGGAGCACCCGGGGGCCAACGGCGCGTCCGACCGACCGCCCATGAACACCGGCGGTGCCGAGCCTGCCAGTTCGGCACCGCCAGCGAGGACCCGCGCATGCAGCAGCCTCCGTCTGATCACCCGCTCTCGCCGCGCCCTGACCGCGCGCCGGGCCGCCGCCAGGCTCAGGAGAGGGCCCGGGAGCAAGCCCTGGCCCGTGTCTGCGAGGGATTTCGGACCACGATCAGTCCGCACAGTGCCGCGAGGCTGGCCGACCTGATGTCGGCCCCCGCATACGCCACCGCCGCGTAGAACGCACTGGAAAGGGGAGCGGCCCCCGGTGTTGGAGCACCAAAGGGGCCGGACGACTCCCAGATGACCGCCCATAAACGATCTGTCTCGGTGCCAGGGCCTGCCAGCCCTGTACGGCGCCAAGTGAGGAAGTTCTGTGTCCCAGGGTACGTTCACCCCTGCCCACCCCGCATCCCCGCAGTCCAGCGCCCCGCGCGAGCCCGGTTGGGGTGGCCCGGCCGTCCCGTCGCACGATTGGGAGGCCGAGCAGGCGGTGCTGGGCGCCTGCATATTCCAGAGCGCGGTCATCGACACGGTCCGCCAGGTCCTGGAGCCGGGTGACTTCTTCCAGCCCGCGCACACCACCATCTGGCACGCACTCCTTGAGCTGCGGAAGCAAGACGCGCCCACCGACCCGATCGCGCTGACCCACCAGCTGCGGTCCACGGGCGACCTGACCCGTGTCGGCGGCCCCGCGTATGTGCACACTCTCACCGGGGGCGCAGTGGCTGGTACCGGCGCCGAGTACTACGCCGAGATCGTGCGCCACCACGCCGACCTTCGGGCTCTGCAGGCCACGGCGGTCCGTGCCCTGCAGGGTGCCACCGCACCCGGAGCCGATCCAGCCGAGGTCCGCGGCCTGCTGACCGCCTCACTGAACGACGCCGCAGACCGGGCCCGCCGCAGTGCGGGCGGGCGGCTCCAGCGGTACGCCGTGGACGGCTGGTCCTTCGTCGCCGACACCCCGGCGAGCACGGTGCCCGTGTGGGGTCTGCCGGGGAAGGCGGCCTGGGCATCGGGCGAGAGCCTGATGCTGGTCGGCCCACCTGGGGTGGGGAAGTCGACCATCGCCCAGCAGATCGTCCTGGCCCGCCTCGGCCTGCTCGCCCAGGTTCTCGACATGCCCGTGCGGGAGGGCGAGAAGGTCCTTTACATCGCCGCGGACCGGCCCAGCCAGCTCGCCCGCGCCTTCAACCGCGTCGTCCACGAGACCGACCGTGACATTCTGCGCCGACGCCTGGTCTTCTGGTCTGGCCCGCTGCCCGCCTCCCTCAACACCGAGCCCCAGCTGCTCGCCGAGCTGGCCGCCGAACACGGCGCGGACACCGTCGTGATCGACAGCCTCAAGGACGTGGTCGGCAAGCTCACCGACGACGAGGCCGGCCTCGCCTACAACAACGCCCGCCAGCAACTGCTCCGCGGCGGCGTCGAGCTGCTCGAACTCCACCATCAGCGCAAACAGGGCCCCGACGCCTCCCGCACCCAGCGCCCCGTCCTGGACCAGGTCTACGGCTCGGCGTGGTTCACCGCAGGCGCCGGAAGCGCCCTCTTCCTCAGCGGCGCGGCAGGCGACCCCGTGGTCCAGCTCCACCACCTCAAGACCATCGACGACGAGATCGGCCCGTTCCCGGTCCTCCACGACCACCCCCGCGGCCTCTCGCACGTCGACACCAGCCTCGACCCGCTCACCCTGCTACGCCAGGCCGGTGTCGACGGGCTCACCGCCCGCCAGCTCGCCGCGCAGACCACCGGCGAGGCCAACCCCCGTCCCGCCGACCTGGCCAAGGCTCGACGCCGCCTGGAGGCCCTCGCCAAGAGCGGCCACGCCGTCCAGGAGACCGGCAGCGGCGGCGGAGCCGGCGGAGGCCAGGCCACCCGCTGGAAGGCGACCGCCCGCCACATGACCGCCGTCTCCTGACCCTCCCGCCTCGCGTACGCGCTGCCGTAGGCGCACTCGACCGCCGAGGGCTCCTACGTGCCGCCCACACGGCGTATGAGTCACGCGAAACCGCAGTTCAAACGCTTACGCATCGCCGTACGGCGCATCCACACCCCAGTGCCTACGCGCGGCCCCCTCCTTGGAGAGGGGGCCGCGTAAGCGCCCCGCCGCGGTCGCCACCCCCCATCCGCTTCCCTCTCACCTGGGAGACCCCTGCATGCCCCCTGCGACCTTCGCAGCCCTGGCCGCCCCGAGCGGCAGCACCTCGCTCCTGCCGACCTGGGGCACCTCCCCCGCCGCATCAGCGGTACTGCTCGCGCTGGTGTCTTTCGCTCTGTTCGCCGCGTGGAGGAGTCGGCGGCAGCGCCGACAGACATCCGGCGCCAACCGGCGGCGCGCGAGTGTCGCGGTGCGGGTTGCTGCCGTGGCGGCGGTCGGCTGCACCGCCTACAGCGCGGACACTAGCTGGCGGTTCGCCGCCGACTACCTGGACATGGGCAACGTCGTCGAGCGGACCTTCATGTTCGCCATCGCCGAGGTCGCCCTGTTCGCCATGGCGCTGATGGCCCGCGAGAACCTCCATGGCCCCGAACGGGCAGCGGGTCTGCCCGGCGTCCTGGTGTGGGTGATCACCGGAGCACAGATCATCCCCGCGTACGCCGAGTTCGGGCTCGTCGGCGGCACGGTGCGGGCCCTGATCGGTCCGGTCATGGCGGCGATGCTGTGGCACCTGGCCATGGGGATCGAGCTGCGCCGTCGCACTCCTGATGCCGCCTCGCGCAGCCTGGCCGCTGTCCTCATCCGCCAGGCACGTGAACGACTGCTGGCCCGCCTCGGCATCGCCGACCAGGACGCGGACGCCGCCCGCCTCATCCGCGAGCGTGCCCTGAGCGAAGCCGTCACCCTGATCCTGCGCACCGAGGCGATGACCGAGAAGAAGCGCGGAGAGTGGCGCGGGCGACGCCTGGCCAAGCGCCTGCACGAGGCGCTGGAGCGGGCCGACGTCGACGGCGATCCGCTCCAGGACGACCTGCTGCTGCGCAAGCTCGCCACTCGCCAGCAGGCTACCCGGCTGGCCTCGCTCCCACTGCCCGAACGGTGGGAGACGCCCAGTGCCCCTGTACTCAAGGCCCGTACTGCCGCAGCCAAGCGGGCACAGCCCGCGCGCCCGGAGGGCGTGTCGAATCCGGGCGATGAAGGCGTACGTCCGTCAGACCGCCCGGAAACCACTGCCCGCGAGCGATCCGCCGCTGAGGAAGGCGCGGAGGCGAATGCGGGCGTAGATGCGGGCAAGGAGTCGGGCCCGAGACGCCTGGGTCGCAAGCCCGACCTGCCGCGGGATGCCCTCATCGCGTACGCGGAGCGCATCTACCGCGAGACGGGCCGCCTCTCGCGCGACGCCCTCAAGGCAGCCGTTCGCGCCGACGGCCACCAGGTCGGCACCGACCTTGCGCAAAGCGTCGTCAACGCGGTCAAGGCCGAGCACCAGGACTCCGCCCGCACAGGCCACCCCCACTGAGCTCTGCCCCCTCACCTCCAATAACTACCCATCACTGAGAGGCCCTTCTGCCATGCCCCGTTCGACCTCGTCCGCCTGTACCTGCAACTACGACCCCTACCCGGACTGCACCGCTCCGGAGCACGACGAGATGAGCGCGCTGCGTTGTGCCATCCTCACCCTGCTGGACCAGGGCCGATGGATGGTCGGCGACGACATCCCGCTGCCCGAGATCCTATCCGGCGGCGGCGACTACTTGCGCCGTCTCAGGGGCACCGGTGACGGGATCCCGGTGCCCGCCCTCGAGCACTGGGCCTGGCTGGAGGCCGAGCTGCGCCTGGTTGTCGCCCGCGCCGCCGGGCTCGATGCCGTCAGCACCCTCGACCCGCGTATCGATGTCGTCCTGGCTGAGGCCGCCCGTCTCCCTGAGTTTCCACTGGTGGATCTGCTCGACCGCGCCGCCGAGCAGTTCGCCGAGCCCTGCAATCGACCGCGCACCGCCTGAACCCACCAGAACCCCGTAACCCGCCCCAGGACAAGGACACCCCGTCGTGCGCGACCCGAACCCCGAAGACCTCAACACCCCTTCCAGGGCAGGTGAAATGAGCCCTGCCCCAGGCGGAGCAAGCAATAGCGATGGACCGTCCGCAGGCCGGTCCATCGCGGACTCCTCCGCCCCAGGGGTGGCGGAGGAGCAACTCCGGCACGAGGGCGTGCCGGAGCGGGAGCGGGTGGGCGCCGACGAGCAGCCAACGCTTCCCACCCATGGGGCCAAGCAGCGCACGCCGCATCGCCGCGCGAACCTCGATGCGCAACGTTCCGAGCACGTGACCGCCCGCTTCGCCCCGCACGAGAAGCACGACATCCAGTCTTCGGCGCGAGCCGA
The DNA here is from genome assembly GCF_054788135.1 of Streptomyces sp. O3. Lineage (NCBI taxonomy): Bacteria > Bacillati > Actinomycetota > Actinomycetes > Kitasatosporales > Streptomycetaceae > Streptomyces > Streptomyces sp. O3. Next base: position 23,672 of record NZ_JBTVYK010000072.1, on the reverse strand, counting down.
GCACGTGACCATGGCCCGCTACATCGCGGATGCCACCATGGCCCGCGTCCGCGGCGAGATCACCGTCGCCGCCGAGCGCACCGCGTACGACGACGCGATCGATGAGCTGGCCGCGATGCGGGCGCAGATCGCCCGGATCGGCAACAACGTCAACCAGATCGCACGCCGTCTGAATGCGGGCGGTAATCCACACCCTGTGGATGCCGCGATCCTTCAGCGGGCAGGCCGACTGCTTGGCACCGCCCAGGACACGGTCCGGGCGATAGACGACGCCGCCTTCCGGGCAGCCGGGCAGAAGGCGGGCAGCCAGGCGTGATCGCGAACATCGTCAAGCCGGGCAGCAACACCTACGGCGTGGTGGCGTATCTCTTCGACAAGGGCCGCGCCAACGAGCACACGAACCAGCACATCGTTGCTTCCTGGGATGGCTTTATCCCCGACCCCGGCCCCTGGGACAGCCCCGGCCACAAGCAGCGCCTCGGCCAGCTCGTCAAGGCACTGGATCTGCGGGTGAAGCAGGCCGGCGACCGCGCGCCCGAGGGGCATGTGTGGCACTGCTCGGTGCGCGCCGCACCCGAGGATCGCAACCTCACCGACACCGAGTGGGCCGCCATCGCCCGGCGCATGGTGCACGCCACCGGGATCGCACCCGAGGGTGATCCGGACGGCTGCCGTTGGGTCGCAGTGCGCCACGCAACCGATCACATCCACATCGTCGCCACGAAGATGCGTGGCGACCTGCGCCCGCCGCGGAACTGGAACGACTACCACTGCGCCATGACCGAACTCACCAAGATCGAGAAGGACCTCGGCCTCACCCAGGTCCCCCGCGGCCGCGAGGCCGCCGCCGGCACCCCGGCCGCGAAGCGGCCCACCCGCGCCGAGCAGGAGAAGGCCAAACGCCTCGGCCACGACAAGGCGGTACGCGAGCGGCTGCGGCACACTGTGCGCACCGCGCTATCCCACGCGGCGGATCTGGACGAGTTCTTCAATCTGCTCGCCGATACCGGCCTCCAGGTCGAAACCCGCACCCTGCCCTCCGGCGACCTGCAGGGTTACAAGGTCGCCCTCCCCGACGACACCACAGGCGGCGGCAAGCCGATCTGGTACTCCGGCTCCAGCCTCGCCACCGACCTGTCCCTGCCCCAGATCCAGCAGCGCCTGGCCGCTGCCGAACCCTCCGCTCCTGAGCCGTCGTCGTCCGGGCTGCGTCGGCCAAGTCCGTGGCACCAGGCCACCGCGGCCACCGAACGCATCCCCCACCACCTCGACCACGCCGACGACACCACCGCCCAGGCCCACCTGACCGTCTTCGGCGAAGTCCTCTACGCCCTGCCCGCCCACGCCCCAACCCCTCACCTACGCGCAGAACTCCACCGGGCCGCCGCCGCGTTCGAACACGCCGCCCACACCCGCGCCCGCACCGACCACCAGCACGCCCGCGCGCTACGCGGCGCCCTCAAGGCCATGCGCTACCAGCCCGCCGACCACACGGGCCTGGCCATGCTGCTGGACGCAGCCATCCTCGTCGTCCTCGCCGCCCAGCGCCGCAGCGCGCTGCGCCACCACGACCGGCAGCTCGCCGCGGCCCGCCAAACCCTCATCCACCTCCAGAACGCCTACAACCACACCGCCCCCACCACACTGACCGCCCTGGCCCAGCACCGCCCACCCGAGGCCGCTGTCCGCCGGTATGCCCGGCACGTGCACGAGGTCCTGCCCGCCCACGCCGAGCAGATCCTCGCCGAGGACGCCTGGCCCGCCCTAGCCGCCACCCTCGCCGCCGCCGAGCACGCCGACCACAAGCCCGCCACCGTCCTCCAGCAAGCAGCCCGCCAACGCCCCCTGGACGACGCGAACTCCGCCTCCGAGGTCCTCGTCTGGCGCATCCAACGCCTCGGCCAACGCCACGCCCCCGGCAACCAAGCCCGCGCCGCGCGCCCCGGCAGCACCCGCCTCTCCCGCACCCGGCCCACCCCGCAGGCCACTACGGGCACCACTCACCCGCACACGCCGACGACATCCCGCCCGCACCGGTCGCGGTAGCCCCCTGACCCCAAACACACAGCGGGACCCCGACACTCACGCCGGGGACCCGCTACTCACGTTGCTTGAATCAGTCTCCGTTCAGGCCCTGAACGCTCCGGATATTCAGGGCCCGAACGGAACGCTCCTTGCGGCGTACTGTCGCACCGCGGCTCACGCTGCCGAGCTGGCCCGCGTCTTGCGCGCTCAGCGACGACGTACCTGCTGATCCTGGCATGCCGCCAATGACAGCCTCGGTAAGCCAGAGCGCGCCGTAGGCGATCATCACCGTCCCACCACGGCCGGAGCACTTCATCCATTCCCCAAGGGAACACGCTGCCCGTTCCCTGGAGACACGGCCCGCTTGTTCCCTGAGGGAACGAGCCTCGATCGTGGACACGTCAGCGTGCAGCCCCAGCGCGAACAGGATGGCGTTCGTGCCTCCAGCCCTATCGGACACGCCTCCCAATAGCCAATCATCGCCATGTTCACGCCATCTGATTGGGATTTCCAGCGCTGCCTCTATGGCGGTCAGTACGGTCACCTCCGTGATCACAGATTGATCTACGGCGATTCGCTCTCACGGAGTTGACGGGAGAGTGATCGGCTCTGGGAGGGGACTGTGATAGCTGCACGCGCTCGTCTCGCTCGTATCGGAGTGTGTCTGACGGCGGCCTGGAGCTTGCTGCTGGCTGGTACTGCGGAAGCGGCTCCAGTGGAGCAGCGAAGATCTGAGGCACCGGCGAAGGTTTCGAGAGCGAGACCCGAGCCAGCCAAGGCCCAGAAGCCGATGCAGCTCAAGGAGCGGCGCGCGCAGGTAGCGAAGGATCGGTTCCAATCGACGGTTCCGGCAGCGGGGGCTAAGCCTGAGCCGACGGTGTCAGCGAGTGCTGCCCCGTGGGGGACACCGCAATTCCTGATCATCACCGGCTCGGAAGGATCGAAGAGAGCGCAGATAGGGCCAAAGCTGGGGGACACGTTCAAGGGTCAGGTGTTCACGGGGGAGAAAGTTGTCGCCTCGACCCTGATAAGGAACTCGGACCAGAAGAAGAAGGAAGGGGGAGGTCTCAGAGACTGGATCGATGTCCAGCATCGGGTGAAGGTCACTTGGTCGGTCCAGTGTGCTGGCCACAGGGAAGATTTTGATCTCGGTCAGGAGGTGATGACCCACTCTGGGATCTGGGCGTATTACAACAATCCGACGGACGAGCCCATCGTCACATTCGAGGCCACCGTCGACCCCGAGCAATGCTCCGGCTACTTCGCGGACCCGACGTTCGTCATCATGGTCCACGCCACGGTCGTGGATGTCGAGGGCGGGGGAACAGGAACACACCCCGCGGACGCACATGTACTTGACGCCATCCCAGACGGCCAGACTCACGGCTGCGCCGATCCGTGCGCTTCCTCGTCAACCGGATTCTCCCAGCCGCAGGCACGGCGCGGCACTTCGGTGAACACGGCCACCGGGGCCTTCTCTGAGATGTTCCGGGACAGCGCCCAGCCACTGTCTGGAGGCGGACTCGCCCTCACCCGCAGCTACTCCTCAAACAACGCGGCAGCCGGGTCCTTCGGAAAGGGATGGACTGCCCCCTGGGACTCACATCTCACGACCAGCCCCGAGGGGCACGTCACGTTCGTCTCCGAGAACGGCTCTGAATACCTGTACCGCAAAGACGGTTCAACATTCATTGCTCCTGTGACCAGTCGGTCAACGCTGAAGCAGTTGGACAGCGGCGGATACACGCTGGCGACTCCCCGCCAGCAGACCCTCACCTTTGACGCGGATGGTCGTCTCACGTCCTCCAAGGACCGCACTGGCCAGGGCATCGAGTACGGATACACGGATGGCCGTCTGACCTTGATCACCGACTCTTTCGACCGAGTCGCCAAGGCCACGTACAACGGCGATTTGCTGACCCGGGTCGATTTCCCCGACGGTCGGTACACCGCCTACGGCTACACCGGTGGACGACTGACAACGGTCACCGCGCTTGACCAGTCGAAGGTGCACTACGGCTACGACGACGAGGGCCGACTCAACTCGGTTCAGGACCCGAACGGGAACTACTCGGTCCGCAACTCATACGACTCCCAGGGCCGCGTAGTGAGGCAGAGCGACGCAGCCGGAGAGGTCACAACCTTCTCGTACAAGGGCAATGAGACCGACACCGTGGCTCCTGACGGCGGCGTATGGACGGACATCCACACCGGGAACATCCTCACCGCCCAGTACGACCCCTTCGGGAACAAGACGTTCTACAACTACGACGGCCGCGCCAACGTCTCGCGGATCACCGATCAACTCGGCAACGCGACGGACTTCTCCTACGACGGCAGCGGCCACCTCACGAAGACCACCACAGCCGAAGGCGCGAGCTGGAAATACACCTACGACACGGACGGGAACGTGGAGGAGTCCACGGACCCCGAGTCCAATTCGACGACGTACGCATACAACTCGAAGAATCTCCTGACGTCCGTCACAGACGCTCTGGAGAGTGCGGCAGAGTTCTCTTACACGCCTGTTGGTCGGATCGCCTCGGCCACTGGCCCACTGGGGCGAGTTACGCGGTATGGGTACGACTCCCTGGGCAACCAGACCTCGGTGACCTACCCCGACGGTTCCCGCGTCACGCAGGAGTTCGACGCGTCGGGGCGGGTGGTGGCCCTGACCGATCCGCGGGGCAACGCCGACGGCGCCGACCCTGACGCGTACACCACCTCGTACACCTATGACGACGGCGACCGGCTGCTCACACGCACCGACGCGAAGGGCCGCAAGTTCACGCGGACCTACGACGCCGTCGGCAACCTGCTCACTGTCACCGACGCGGCAGGCGGGACCACGAGTTACATCTACGACGCGGCCAACCGTCTGACAGAGGTGAAGGACCCCGCGGGCAACACGATCACTCAGACGTACGACGCCATGGGCCGCCTGACCTCCCGCACGGACGCGGCCGGAGGCAAGACGACCTACAGGTACGACAAAGCCGGGCGCGTAACGTCCATGACGCCCCCTCGCGGCAACGTCAGCGGCGCCGATCCCGAGCAGTACACGTGGACCTACGGCTACGACAAGACCGGCAACCAGATCACCGCGACCGACCCGCTCGGCAACACCACCGCCACCGCCTATGACGCGGACCACCGGCCGATCTCGGTCACGGACCCGCTAGGCAACACCCAGAAGTCGAAGTACGACGACATGGGCAACATCGTCGGAACAACGGACGCTCTGGGCAGGACGACCGTCCTCACCTACGACGCCAACAACCAGCTCGTCTCGGTCAAGGACCGGGGCCGCGACACCGTCATGTACGGCTATGATGCCTCCGGGAATCTCACGTCCGAGACGTCACCCTTGGGCAACAAGACCACCTACGGGTACGACGTCAACGGCAGACTGACCAAGGTCGTGGAGCCGCGCGGCAACACCGAAGGATCCGACCTGACCCAGTACACCTGGCACACCTCCTATGACCAGGCCGGGAACGTCGTCAGCCGCACCGATCCTCTCGGGAACAAGACCACGCGCGCCTACGACGCGGTGGGCAACGTCGTCGAGCACGCTGACGCCCGCGGTAAGAAGACGGCGTATGCCTACGACGCGCTGGACCGCATCATGAAGATCACCGCACCAGACGGCGGCGTCACCACGCTGGGGTACGACGCGCTCGGCAACATGACCTCGCGCAAGGACGCGAACCAGCACGTCACGACCTATGGATACGACAAAGCCGGTCGCCTGACGGAGATCACCGACCCGCTGGACCGCTCCACCTCCTACGCCTACGACGCGGACGGCAACCGCGCCAAGGTCACCAACGCCCGCGGTCAGACCATCACCAGCACTTTCGACGCCCGAAATCTGCTCACCAAGACCACCTACTCCGACGGCACCCCCACGACGAGCTACGCATACAACGCCGCGGGCCAGCTCAAGACCATCACGGACGGTTCCGGCACCCGCACACTGACCTACGATGCGGAGGGCCGTCCGCTCACGATCAGCTCCCCCGGTGCCGCCAAACCGTTCAAGTACGCGTACAACTACAACGGCACCATCAAAAGACGCACCTACCCCGACGGGCGCGTCACCCGCTACGCCTACGACGCGGACGGCCGCATCACCGGCCAGACCACGAACAGCAAGACCACCACCTACGGCTGGGACGCCGCCGGCAATCTCACCTCCACCAAGCTGCCCACCACCACCGCGCGCACCGAGACCCGCACCTACGACAGGGCAGGTCGCCTGGCCTCCGTCTCGGAAGACGCCGGCGCTCGGCACTACACCCGCGACGCAACCGGCCGCGTCACCAGCGACACCTACAAGGACCTGGCCAGCACCGGACTGTCCACCCGGTACGCCTACGACGACCTCGGCCGACTCCTCCGGGAGTGCACCGACACCATCGCCACCAGCTCGTGCCTCAACGGGACGACGGGCAGCACATACTCCTACGACCAGGTCGGCAACCTCATCAAGGACGCCGACGGCAAGTCGACCACCACCAACACCTACGACGCTGCCGACCAACTGACCAAGAGCACCACCGGAACGAGCACAACCGACTTCGCCTACGACGCTGACGGCAACCGCACCAAGGACGCCGACGGCACCTACGCACACGACGCACTGGGCCGCATCAAGTCCGCCACCCTCGGCGAAGACACCTTCACCTTCATCTACGACGCCGACGGCAACCGCACCGCCTCCCACAAGAACGGTGACCTGGCCCGCACATCACGCTGGGACGTCAACAACCCGCTGGCCCAGATAGCCACCGACACCAACGCCGCAGGCGACCTACTCGCCGACTACCACTACAACCCGCACGGCATCGCCCAGTCGATGGACCGCGCCGACGGCAGCTTCTACTTTCTGCACGACCGCCAGGACTCCGTCACCTCCGTCCAGGACTCCGCAGGCAACAAGACATACGAGTACGACTACAGCGCCTGGGGTGAAGCCACCGGCAAGGCCACCGTCCCCGACGGACAGAGCAGCCCCTTCGGCTACACAGGCCAGTACAACGACCAGGAACTCCCCGGGCGTCTGCAACTACGAGCCCGCAGCTACGACCCCGAAACCAAACGCTTCACCACACCAGACCCCATCCCCACACCGGCCGACTCCCCCAACTCCTCGCCCTACGCCTACGTCAACAACGACCCCGCCAACCTGGCAGACCCCTCCGGCCTGTGCCCATGGTGCTTCAACGTCGGCATAGGCGCACTCTTCGGCGCTGTGGTCGAGGGCGGCATCTACGCCTGGAACAGCCGCGACAACGGTGACTTCTCCTGGGGCGGCCTGGCCAAAGCCTCGGGCAAGGGAGCACTCACCGGAGGCATTGCGGGCTTTCTGATGCCCGGCTCCGGCAACGTTGTTGCCCGCGGGCTGGGTCTCACCGGCGGCCGGGCCGTCGCGACCTCCACAGCCGTCAACGCAGCCGTCGGCACCGCCTTCGCCTACGGCGTCAACAAGGTGAACTGCCGCCCCACCGACCCCTGGGACCTTGTCATCGGTGCCGCAGGCGGAGGCAGCAGCAGCCTCATCGGGCCCGCATTCACCTGGATTCGAGGGCTCTTCCCGCCACGCGTCCAGGTATCAGCACACTCGGGACTGTCAGGAAACGCCTTCCGAGCACTCAGGGATGGCGAGAGCCCCACGGGTATTCACCGTCCGGGAGCAGACCCCAATGTGCAGCCCTGGAGCCATGTGATGGGGCACGATAATTCACCATGGATATCGCTTACCCGCGACCCGCGCATCATGTACAACATCTATGGTGAGGGGAGCGGCATCGCTGGCCGCGGCAGCAACGGATACATTGCTGTCGACTTGAGTCGCGTTACCTCGGATACCGTAAATGCTGCTGCCCATCTGGAAGTTCCCGACCACATCAGGGATCTCGGCCTGGAGCTTGGCGAGACGGCCTTTCGCGACAAGGAAATACTCGTCAAATTTAGTCTGCATGGCGATGCCATCTTCAGGTACTGGCCTCCGGGTACCAGCCTGGACCAGATCATCCGGGACATCGGATGACTCCCACAGGCAGGAGCGCATCGATGAACGCAAGAGACGAAAGCCAGACTGCCGACCACTGGCAGGTGAAGCATGGGGACGTCCTCATCGGTAAGCTCTTCCCGGTAGCCGCGGACCAGCCCTGGACAGTCTGCCGGTTCGAGCCAGAGGATGGCTGGTGGGCTCTGCAGCCGCTCTTCGAAGCCCAGTCTGAAGCGAGACGACTGGGCTTCCCCGAAGACAAGGTGTGGGCTATCAAAGCCGTTCGCGACCTGGGGATCGAGTTGCACCCCGTGAACAGCGGAGAAGTGATCAGACCCATGCTGATCTACATCACAAACGAAGAAGCAACCTTCCGCCCGTAGCCCGCTGCTGGCCGCCCACCAGGTTGCTGACACGACTGGCTGGCAAATGCGGGCCGGTGCGTGACATCGGCCTTCAAGAGCGGATCATCAGGGCCAGGATGAATCCAAGCAGTAATGCTGCTGAGACGTTCAGCTCAATCGGCAGCTCGCTTCCGTCCCGTCCGGTGTTACGAGCTCCCTGGCGACGAGGGCCGAGGCGATGTACGGACGGATCGGATGGCGACCTCCTCCTCCATGGCCCCGCAGACTGCAGGCCACGGCATCGAGAGGTTCGTGCTGGCCGCCCAGTGCTGGTGGAACGTTCGGACGACAGTGCTGGCCCCCAGACGTACGAGATCGGGTGGGACGGTCGCGATCACTCGTCGGGCGACGCCGCCAGCGCCCTTCGCCGAGGGCGTGATGCCGCTTCCCAGGATCCGGTCCGGGATCGCGACCGGCCTTCGCCGCGGCGCGCTTTCGCTGCTTGTGTGACTGGCGCTGGTCGGGGTCGAGTGGCTACGGCCAGCCATGATCCGTCGGGCAGGTCGCGCACGTGGTCCAGGCAGACGTTGGCCTGCACCCGCCACAGCGACTGCGAGCCGGTGCGGCGGGCCTGCTCCCAGGCATAGAGGCTGCAGAAGCCGCGGTCGGCGGTCAGCAACATGTCCGGGGCGAGGTGCTCCTACAACGAGTAGACGAGTGTCTGTCCGCCGGCCCAGCAGCCGACGAAGTCGGCGGCGACCGGGGCACGGGCGGCGCACTCGCTGATCGTTACGATGGGCCTGCAGGCATCGTCATCGCACACGGAACGCGCGAGCGGGAGATAGACGCAGAGGAATGATGTCAGTAGATCTCAGCCATTGTCCGCAGACCGGTGTACGACGGACTCTACGCGACAGAATACTGATCACATGCCCGAATTGATGTCAGAGGATGCGGTTCGAGACCTCGCACAGGCCCCTGCCGAAGCCCGGTCCTTGCACCGCAGCGAGGTCTTTCCCGTGCACGTGCTCCTCTGTGTCGCTCACCATGAGAGCGATGCGAGCAGCCTGCTGAAGGCTGCGGGAGTCGAGTACTCGGCCCTGCACGCGGCGCTGGCAGCCGGTCAACCGGCCGGCAAGCCGACCAACAAGCGAGAGCTCCCGTGGTCCGGCTCGATGGAGCACATCCTCCAGCTCTCCCAGAGCTACACCAAGAAGCCCTTCACCTCAAACCACTTGCTGGCCTTGATCCTGGACAACGACACGGACAGCGTCACGCTGCTGCGCGAGTGCGGCCTGGACGTCCCGGAATTCCGAGCGACGCTCTCAACGTTTGAGTGACGCCTGACCGCCGCGGGCGAGCACTGGCCTCCTCAGCTTGATGCCATCGCGCTCTCTCGGCCTCGCGGCACAGACCTCGGCTTGGCGTCAGTGGCCGAGGTGGCGCAGGCCGTCCTCGAGGGTGGGGTGCCAGTGGTCGACTGGCCCGGAGTGGCGGTTGTACCAGGCTGCGTCCAGGCGTGGCTCATGCGTGTAGTGGTCGGCCGGGCAGCGCAGCCAGATCGTTCCGTCGCGCATGCAGAAGACGATCCAGTCCCGATACGCGCCGCACTCCGGGCATTCACGGACTTCGCCGTCGAGCACGAGCGGCTGCGTCCAGCGCATCAGGAACCCGGAGACGTCCTGACGGGACGGCGCCCGAAAGTCCGGCGGCAGGAAGTCTGCCTCGACCTCCGCCTCCGCCTCTGGGACGGACGGGGCCGCGGCGGCAACGGGGCCAGGAGGCTCGGGCCAGGGCACCTGGGCGTACCTCGCCAGGAGCTCCTGGCCCTGGCGCTGGGCCTCACGCCATTCGCGGTCGGCGCGGGCACGGCGTCGAAGCATTCGGAACATGCGAACTCCATCTCCGTCATCAGACAGAGCAGGGAACAAGTGGTTCACGGGGCTCGGCCACAAGCGGCACACCGGCCACCCCGGGGCGCGGGGCGCCGGTCAGGTGCGGTGGACGATGCTGAGTCGGCCCTCGGCGCTCTGGGGCAGCGTGCGGCGCGGCACCGGGACCGGTGAGGCGAGTGAGGAGGCGAATACGGCGACCAGGTCATGGGGGATGCTGGCGCTGAAGCTGGCGCACCACAGATACGGGGCGCCGACAACGGGGTCCGCCCACGCCTGCCAGCCCACCAGGTCGGGACGCGGGTCGGCGTCCTGGACGAGCGGCGGCACCAGCTCCAGGGAGACGGCGCAGGAGAACCCAGGGTCCCAGGCGGTGGTACGGGGGCGGTCCACGTCGCGGGCCCAGCCCTGGGCACCGAGCGCGTCAAGGACCGCCTCCGGCCCCGCGAAGCCGGCATCAGGCGCCTCGCGCGCGTCCATCGCGACGAGGAGATCGGCGAGCACCTCGTACGGGACGCCCGCCGTGAAGTACGCGTTCCACTCCGGCATCGCGGAGGCGGCATGCGGTCGGGCGCTCAGCTGCCAGGCCACGGGCAGTTCACCCAACTCGAATGGGTGGGCCGCGAGGATCCATTCGGCGCCATACAGCCCGTCCGGGCTCACATACAGCAGGGTGTTGCGGGAAGTCGGCCACATGCGCCAGCCGAGACCGGTCAGGGTGTCGCCGATCCGTTCGGCGAGAGCGCCGTCATCACCGGCCAGATGGCGCGGCGTGACCCAGTACACCGGGTCCTGCTGGTCGGGGCGGGAAGGGTCGCTGGAGTGGTGCGGGTACAGGGGCGCCTCCATGGGCTCGGGGGACAGGTCTTGTGGCAGAGCGTTGTACGTTGGCATGCCGTCCCGCCAGGCACCAGCCCTTGCGGGCAAGGTTTTCGTCTGCCCTCGGCGAACTGATGTCCTTTGTCATCCAATCGAGGCGCTTGACAGCGAACCCAGCCGTTTCGGCTTCTCTGACGGTGAATCTAGTCGTGAGTGGGCGGCTGGTGGCCTTGAGTCCCTACGCAGTCGTGGCGACCTGCTCTAGATTGGTCATCTCATCGACTCGGGTGACGCCAGGGGGGATTGGGTGCACGAGGGCATGGCCGTCGGGAGCCGCTACCGCGTGGAACGCCTCCTGGGCAGGGGCGGCTTGGGCGAAGTCTGGGAAGCGACAGACCGTACCCTCGGCCGGCGGGTCGCCATCAAGTTCGTCACCGGTGTCAGGCAACACCCAGAGGCGGCTCGGCGGTTCGCGCGTGAGGCCCGCACGCTCGCCTCACTCCGCCACGGCAGCGTCGTGACCGTTCACGATGCCGGAACCGCCGACCACGACGACCAGACCCTGCCCTACGTCGTCATGGAGTTACTGGACGGCGCCACCTGGGAGTTCTCGCACGTGGACTCGGTCGCGGAGACCGGGGCGTGCTTGGCGGAGACTCTCGCGCACGTCCACGCCGCGAAGGTGGTGCACCGGGACATCAAGCCCGCCAACATCATGATCTGTGCGGACGGGCGCACCGTGCTGATGGACTTCGGTATTGCCCGCGACGACGCCTCGCTCACCCGTACCGCCACCACCACCGGAAAATACTTCGGCACCCCCGGCTATATGGCCCCCGAACAGCTCCAGGGGCGTGCCGCCACACCCGCGTCGGACGTCTACGCACTGGGAATCGTCCTGGTCGAGAAGCTCACCGGTCACCGGCTGCCCGTTGCTCAGCTCATGCCCCAGGTCCGCTCCGCCATCCCCGGGCCCGTGCTGTCCCTGCTCACGCGGATGACCGCTGCGCTTCCCGAGCAGCGCCCCACCGCTGCCGAATGCGCTCCGCTGCTGCGTGCGTCCGGCGCCGCCACCACAGCACGGCGCGTTCCGTCCACGGAGCGGGGGTGGCCGGCACGGCTGGTCCCGCTGGCAGTGCTGCTGGTGCTGCTGGTGCTGCACACGATCGTTCTGGCCCAGCCCGCTTACCAGACCAGAGGGGGTGCCCACAGTGTCATCAGTTCGTTCGGCAGTCAGATCTTCGTGGAGCAGGAGGACTTCTCCGAGTGGAACGCGCGGGTCTGGGGATCGCTGACCAGCATCGGAGCCGCCGCCGGGATGACGCTGCTGCTGACGGCAATCGGGCTGCTCGCCTTTGGTTCGCCGGTGCCGACGCGGCGGTTGGGCTATGGCGGAGCGGTGCTCGCCGTGGTGTGCCTCGGCTGGCAGGCCACCTCCAACCCGCCCTTCTACGACGACAGCGGTGTCTGGACCCAAGCGGTGGTCGACTACGGCCTGCGGCTCTTCTACCTGATGACGGCGCTGACCATCGCCCTGTACGTCTACCACGATGTCCGTGCCCGCCGAGTGAGCGCGCGGCCATAGGCCACGGCCGCGCGGAGTCGGCCTGCGATGACCTCCGGGCAGCGGCCGCACCGGAACCGCGTCCTCGAACCTGGCCGTCGCACAGTCCAGCAACGGACGCCGCCGACGCCCGCGTACGCCCTCCAACACACGACACCCCCAGCGTGCTCCCCCCCCTCACGACTAGATTCACCGTCAGAGAAGCCGAAACGGCTGGGTTCGCTGTCAAACGCCTCGATTGGATGACAAAGGACAACTGAGACTCAGAGCTACGCCCTTAACCGGCACTCGGCCAGGGCTCGCAGCACCGCACAACGCCCCAGTGCCCCAGTCCACCCGACGATGGCCGTTCTGCCCCCACAGCAGATACCAGCGCGATGGCGCTGCCCAACATCCGCGCGGCGGCGGGGGACAGGGGGCTTCTCGTCGTTCTGTACTCCCGACGCGCGGTAGCGTCCCCTGTGAGGCCAACGGAGAGGGAGCACGCAGCATGCCGCAGGCCACGGCCACCGCCAACCGCAACGCCCCACGCGGGCTGATCCTGGATTTCGCCGGGGTACTGACCGCCGACCCGCGTACCGTGCACCGCGCGTGGTGTGAATCAGAAGGGCTCCACCCCGAGGCATGGCGTTCTACCCTCAATGACCACCCCGAGGGCAGGCGGCTGTACGCGGCGCTGGAGGTCGGGCAGATCGGCCAGGCCAAGTGGAACGAGGGCACCGCGAGCTTGCTCGGTACGCATGTCGAACCGTCGAATCTGATGGGGCGCGCCTGGGCGGGGGTGCCTGCGGCACGGCGCATGGCCGCTCTCGCGAGGGCCGCCAAGGAGGCGGGGTACCAGCTCGCGCTGTTGTCGAACAGCTTCGGCTTGGACCCGTTCAACCCGTACGAACACATGGGCATCTGGAGTCTGTTCGACGTGCATGTCATTTCCGAGTCGGTCGGGATAGCGAAGCCGGACCCGGCGATCTATCAGCTGACGCTGGAGCGCCTGGGCCTTCCGGGTTCGGAGTGTGTGTTCGTCGACGACCATCCGGTGAACCTCCCGCCCGCCGAGGCTCTGGGCATCACCACCGTTCTGGCGACGCGCGAGGCGGACACGGTGGGCGAGCTGCAGTCACTCCTCGGAGTGAGCGCCGACCTGGCCGCATAGGAGCCGGTTTCAGCCACTGCGCCAACTCCCGTCAGGCCGAAGGGTGTCGGCAGCCGTGCGCTGTGGGTACGGTCCATGACTGACCGGTCAGGATGGGGAGTGGCTGTCATGCAATGGTCGGAGTACACCACCGCTGAACGCCTCAAAGCCCTCCGCGGCGGCATGACGCAGGAGCAGCTGGCGGAGGCCGCCGCCGTGTCGGTCGGCGTCGTCCGGAAGCTGGAGCGTGGCGGTACTGCCTCCCTTCCCTCGCTGCTGTCGATCGCCTCCGCTCTCGGTACCGACATCGCGGTGCTCCTCGGTCAGCAGGCGCCCCGACGGTCCATGGACCGCGACGAACGGGCAGCCCTGCGTGCCCTGTCGGCCGACACCCACGACGCCGCCATCGGTATCCCGGTCGCCGGTACCGAACCGGGCACCATCGAGGAACTCCGGGCCGTCGTTCAGCGTGCCGACGCCGCTTACTGGGCGGGCCGGTACACCGAGCTCGGCGCGCTGCTCGGGGCCCTGCTGCCCGAGGCCCGCGCCCGCTATGACGTCGCGGGCACCGGCGACAAGGAGGCCGCTGCCGGTGTTCTGGCCGATGTCTTCCAGACCGCGGGGATGGCGGCGAACGTCTGGGGCTCGCGGGACCTCGCCTACGCCGCGCTCACCTACGGACGCCAGATCGCCGTACAGGCCGGCGACGACTTGCGCGACGCCCACCTCGCGGCCACCACGGCATGGGTCAACCTCCGTGACGGGCGCACCGCGCAGGGGTACGCGCTCGCCGTCGCCCAGGCCGAGCGGACCGAGCCGAAGATGTCGGAGCACGACCCGGACCGGCTTTCGGTTTACGGGCAGCTCGTCACCAACGCCGCCGTAGCGGCCTCCCGAGGCGGCGCGCCACCGGACACCGCCCGCGAATACCTCTCCCAGGCCCACGCCGTCGGCGCACGCCTGGGCACCGAACACGCCCGCGGGCAGCACGCCCAGCCCTACGGTCCGCTCTACGCCGCCACACAGGCCATGAGCATCGCCGTCGCCCTCGGCGACACCGCAGGCGCCGTTCAACTCATGGACACGGTCAGGCTGGACGACACCGTTCCGCTCGCCACCCGCGCCCGTTACGGCCTCGACGTCGCCCTGACGCATGTGGAGTGCCGTCGGTGGGAGCAGGCCGCCGACACCCTCGAAGCGGTCTGCACCATGGCGCCAGGGTGGGTGCGGCACCAGATGCTGCCTGGTGTGATCATCTCTCGTCTAGCGGGTGTGTCCGTCGGCCGCCTGCGCGGGCTCGCCCACGCCGCGGGGGTCTCGCTCGGCGTGCGCTGACTGCCACGGTCCGTGGCAGTCAGGCAGTAGCCGCCCTCACGACTGCCACGCCCCGTGACACCGCTCCGCCTTTCACCACAGGGACTGGAACGGGGCGTGACAGCACCCCGCTCTGCGAACTTCCGCCCCTGCTACGGGCCGTGCCTGTCCCGCACCAGCCCCCAGCAGCACGCTGGAGACATGCCGAACACTCCGTCCGGCGGCCACGGACACGTCCCGGTCGCCGTCTACTCCTGCGCCTCCGCGGCGGCCGTCGTGCGCGAGGCCGAACGACGCGCACGCCACTACGCTGACGCCCGCCACTGGCACGTCGCCGGTGCGTGGACCGACGACGACCCGGCCGTGCCCCTGGACAGCCGCCCAGGCTGGTCGGCCATAACGGGCGCCCTGTCCACCGGCATCATCAGGGGTGTCATCGTCGGAGCCGTCTCGCACGTCGCCACTGACACCGCGCAGTTCACTGCCCTCAGCGTCCTCATCCGCGACCGCGGCGGCTTCCTCACGGAAGCGATGTCCGGGCCCACGCATCGGACGCCGGGCCAGCATGAGCGCCGCCGTGTCCTGCTCGAAGCCGCCTCCATCTGGTCGCCATGGGGACACCTCAGGTCCGGAGTCGTGTGGTGAGCCGGGCACGAGCCGAGGTCGGCGACCTGGTCGCGGACGCGACGGGACAGCAGGCGATCGTGACCGACATCAGGCACGACGCGATCTGGGTCCTGCGGCCTCCAACGGGTGGAGGGACGACCCAGCGGGAGACCGACGACCCCGACTCCCTCCACGTACTGGAAGCACGCACATCCCGCCTCCGGCGCGAGCAGAGCGACCGCTGATCCGGCCCTAGGGAACAGCCTCAGAACTCACCCACCACGACCGGAAGGCAGACCCACCGTGTACGCGTTCGGCCTCTGCATCGACCGGCACTACCTCACCCCCGGCCTCGTCACGATCGCCGCTCTGGCAGACAGCCTCACCCCAGGCGTCCGCCGAGACACCGCCCTGCGCATCCTCACCCTCGATCTCGCCCCGGCCGACGCCGTACTCCTCGCCCACCTCGCCCAGCGCCTGGGTTTCGGCTCCTTCGACCTCGCGCAGCGCCGTCCCCTACGCGCCTCATGGATGGCCGACGCCTCGTACATCACCGTGGCCACCTATCTGCGGTTCGAGTTCACGGCCGCCTTCGTCCGCCGCCCCTACCTGATCTACGCGGACGCCGACACCCTCGTACGCGGCGACCTGAGCACCCCACTCGACACTCTGGGCTCCGGCGAGGTCGGTGCCGTACGCGACGAGTTCAACCCGGCCGTCGGCGAGGGCCCCGCCCTGCCCGGCGCCGCACAACGCTGGCCCCGCCTCCGAGGCCGCCCCTACTACAACGCCGGACTGCTGTGGGCCCACACCGGCGACCTACCCCGCATCCGTCGCGGCATCGCGCGCACCCTGACCCGGCAACGCCAGCACATCCTCCACAACGACCAGGACGCTTTGAACCTCTGGCTCCTCCACACCGGCCGCGTCCGCCCGGTGAACGCCGCGTACAACCGCTTCGAGGTCGGCCGGTTCCTTGAGCGCGGCAACTGGGTCCGCCGTGTCGTCACCCGACCGCTGCACCCCGATCCGGCCGCGGCCCTCATCCACTTCGTGGGTCCCGAAAAGCCTTGGCAGGCGGCCTGTCCCGGTACGGAGGATGTGCGGGAGTACCGCGCGGTCCTACGGCGCACACTGCGGCACGTCCGCGCCCTGGGCGCCGCCCACCCTGAGCCGGCGGGGCTCCGATGAACACACCCCCGCCGATGGTCTCCCACGCCTGCGCCACGCTTCTCGGCACGTCCGCCTCGACCGCCGAGCGGCTGAAGGCGGGTTCCCGCACCGCCGTATACCGGGCAGCCCTCCACGGCGGCCGGACCGTGATCGTGAAGCTGTACGCGCACACCGCCCGACGCAATGCGATCACCGAAGCGACAGCGCTCCGCACCGCCGCCGCAGCCGTGCCCGCACCGAAGATTCTCGGCTGCGGTACCACTAACGGAGACGGGGCCACCGCCCTCATCACGACCGACCTCGGCCGCAGCACCCTTGGCGCCGCCGTACGCTCCGGCCGCGTCCCCCACGCTCAGGCGCTCAAGGATCTCGGCGGCCTCCTCGCCCGCCTGCACCGGGCCCCGGTCGCGAAGTCGGTTCCGCGCCGCCCCTTCGTCGACGCCGTCTCCTCCCTGACCCGCTACTGCCCACCGGAACTGATGGACCGGATCGCTCCCGCCATCGCCGTCATCGCCAACACCCGCGACTCGGCACCGACGGTGTGGTGCCACGGCGACCCTCACTTCGACAACGTCGTCCTCTACGGCCCCCGGCAGACACGCCACCTGATCGACTTCACCGACGCGGGACCCGGCCGACGCGAGGCGGACATCGCCCACGCCCTCGTCATGACCGCCTCGCACACGCCGTGGGACCGCCGCGCGCTCACCACCGCCTACCCCCTCGCCCTCGACGAGTCCCTCCTGTCCGCCTGGGCGATCTTCCTCACCGTCCGCTCCTGGGCACACGCCACCCCCGCCAAGGACCGCGCCCTGTGGTCGAGCCGCCTGACCGACCTCACCCGCCGAACACCCCACTTCTTCCACGGACCGCACACGGAACGGAGTCGCCCATGACCGGCCCTGGCCTGACGGTCGTCATCCCCGCCCACAACGAAGCCGCCTACCTGCCCCGCTATCTCCCCACCGTCCTCACCTCCCTCGAACGGTGGCAGGAGGCCAGCGGCGAACAGGGGGAGGTGATCGTCGTCGACAACGCTTCTACCGACGCCACCGCCGACATGGCCGCCTCCTTCGGCGTCCGCGTGATCAGCGAGGCCGTCCGCAACATCGGCAAAGTGCGCAACAGCGGCGCGGCCGCCGCCCACGGCCGCCGACTCTTCTTCACGGACGCCGATGTCGCCCTGCCCATGGAGTCGATTACCGCCGCGGTCACTGCGATGGACACCGGGGCCGTCGGCGGCGCCATCCCACCCCTCTACACCCCCAAACGGCTCGGGGCCCGGCTGCTGTGCGCGTACTGGGACCACTACCGCACCCGCCACGGCGGAGCCCAGGGCGTCGCCCAGTTCGCCACCGCCGCCGCCTTCAAGGACGTCGGCGGATAC
Source organism: Streptomyces sp. O3 (assembly GCF_054788135.1). Classification (NCBI taxonomy): domain Bacteria; kingdom Bacillati; phylum Actinomycetota; class Actinomycetes; order Kitasatosporales; family Streptomycetaceae; genus Streptomyces; species Streptomyces sp. O3. The sequence goes on along the minus strand of NZ_JBTVYK010000072.1, from coordinate 5,400 downwards.
CGCGACGACCTGTTCATGAGCGAGGACGTCGAGTTCTTCGCCCGCCTGACCGCTCACGGCCGCGCCACCGCCACCCCGGTCGCGATCCTGGACGACCTGCGCGTGCGCCCCTCCACCCGCCGCTACGACCAGTGGTCCAGCCTCCGGATGCTGTGGTGGCAGAACCCCCTCACCGCCCGGCTCCTGCTGAACTCCCCGCGCATGTGGCGCCACTGGTACGAGACCACCGTCCGCTAGCCAGGAGCTCCTTCATGACCGCGACCATGCCCGTCCCTGTACCCGTGCCGGACGCGGAAGGGATCTACATCTTCCCCGACGACCTCTGCCGCGCCCACCAGGCGTGGACCGACCGCCTCGCCGAGCGCCACCGCGCCCACGACCACCACGTCATCGAACTGAAGGCCCCACACAGCGGCCAGCCGTACTTCATCGAGATGCGCCGCCCGGCTGGTCGGCCGGTTCTCGCTATCGAGCCGCACCACGACGACTTCGCCCTCTCGGCCTCCGGGACCTTCCTCGCCCACCCCCGCCCGCTCACCGTGACCACGGTGTTCACCCGCTCCACCAGCGTCCACCCAGCGCTGGAGGACACCTACAGCACCGAGGACGTCGTGTCCGACCTGCGGAACCGGGAAGGCGCCGCTGCTCTGGCTCCCTTCGGCGCCGCCCGGCTCCTCCTCGGCCACAAGGACGCCGAACCCCCGTACCGGCCCCGTAGCCAGGACCGCCTCGACCAGATCACGGAAGAACTCCGCCAGATCGCCGACGCCCACCCGGACGCCGAGCTGCTCGCCCCGGCCGCCGTCACCCGCCACCCCGACCACCTCCTCGTGCACGAGGCCGCGGTACGCCTGGGGTGCCGGTGGTTCTGGGAAGACCTCGCGTTCTGGCCCACGTACGCGCTCGCCGGATGCGACCAGCACCTCTTCCGCGCCCGCACCGGCCCCACCATGGCCCCCGAGCTGGTCGACATCAGCACGGTGATCCTCGACAAGACCACCGTCCTGCGGATGCACGGCTCGCAGATGCACCCCGAGCGGAAGATGCACCGACCCATCCGGCACGCCTGGACCACCGCCGCCGACCTCCTCACCGACACCGACAGCAGCGGCACGTACGCGGAACGCTTCTACCGGACGGAGTCCCTGTGAAGATCATCGCCATCGAGGGGCCCTCGTACGCGGGAAAGTCCACGGCGATCGACCACCTGCGCCGCCGCGGCATCGAGAAGCGAGCCTTCATCTCGGACTGCTACGTCCAGCACATACCCCACCGCGACGACATTCCCCCAGCCCGCACCGCCTCCGAGGCCGCCCAACTCGCCGCGTTCGAGACGTTCATGGGCATCGAGAACACCCGCGTCCGCGCAGCACGCGCCAGCGCCAAACCCGTGGTGATCCTGGACCGTTCCGTCGACACCCTCCTCGCCCACGCACACGCCCTCGACGCCATGTTCAGGTACGCCGTCCACCATCAGCTCCGCGACCGGCTCCAGGAGCTGCCGTTCCTGCGACCCCACCACACCATCTACCTCGACGTCCCCGCCGAAGTACTCAGGCTGCGCCGCAAGCTGGCCGGACACACGGCGGCGGAGTCCGACTACTTCCTCCACGAGCCCACGTTCCTCAGCCATGCCCGCGACTACTTCGTGTCCGGGGCCCGGCCACCGGTCTCACGGGAGATGACCGTCGTCCCCGCCGACACCAGCCCGACCGCCATCGCGCACGCGGTGGAATCCCTCGTCACGTTCTGGACGAGGTGACCCATCGATGCCCACGGCCCTCTTCGCCTGGCGACGCACCCCGCCTCCACTCCTCATCGGCGGAGCCGAGGTCACCCAACAACTCCTCGCCGAAGAACTCGCCGCAGCAGGATGGCAAGTCATCTACCTGGGCTCCCACCAAGCCCCCTGGGACCAAGCCCCACAACTCCCCCAGCTACGTGCCTTCCTGGGCACTCACCACAGCCGGTACGAGGAGACGAACAAGGAACTGCGCTACCGCTGGAACGGGGTGGACTGCATCGCCGTACCCCAGCACCAGACCGCAGCCACCCTCCACAGCCTGCTGTCCCAGGTACGACCCGACGTCGTGTTCACCTCGCAGGAGGGCGCGGCCGACCTCGCCGCACAGGCCCGGCCCGCCACGCTGGTCGCGGGCATCCTGCACTCCGTCTCCAAGACCGGCCTCGGCGTGCTCGACGGCCGACCGCACGTCGGACTGGCAGTCTCCGAGTTCGTCCACCGACGGGCACCGCGAACCGAGGGAACCCGCCTCGCCGTCCTCTACCCGCCGTTCGTGCCACCTCAGCCGAGCGGCCACGTACCACGAACCGAGTCCGTACTCATGGTCAATCCGATCCCGGCCAAGGGCTCCGACCTCCTGCACCAGCTCATCCGCCGCATGCCGGAACAGCGCTTCACCCTGGTCGAAGGCTGGTGGAACACCGCCGACCAATTCGCCAACTACGCCAACGTGACCTTCGTACCGAGGGTCTACGACATGAGCCCTCTCTACCGGAGCCACCGCCTGCTGCTGGTTCCCTCCGTGGTGGAGGACGCCTTTCCCCGAGTGATCATCGAGGCCGTGCTGCACGGCACGCCCAGCATCGGCACCGACCAGGGCGGCATCCCCGAAGCCATCGGCGCCGCCGGGATCGTCCTGCCCCACACGGCAGAGCCACAGGTGTGGGTGGAAGCCATCCGTACCGTCGACCACCACGTCTTGGGCGAGCTCGCCCGACAGCACGCCGCGCGTCTCGCCCGGCCACGCCTGCCCGACCTGAGGAGCCTCGGGATCTACCCGGCGGCGAACGCTTCCTCGACCTGATCCAGCCGGTCCGTCCACCAGTGCAGCAGCGCCTCGTCCGCCGTGAACAGCTCGTCGCACGAGTGGTCACCGCGGTCGTAGTGGAACTCCAGCTGCCAGAAGTCCGTCATCCGCTTCCACCACAGGCGACGGGCACCGTCCGCCAGCGCAGACGACTCCAGCGGCACCACGGACCGGTAACCGCTCACGAACGCCGACACCCGACCGAGGTCGAACACCCCGTCCACCCCGAACTGCACCTGCGCCGTCCGCACGACCTCCTCCGCATACGGGCGAACACCGACGCGGTCCCAGTCCAGGACGGCGGCAAGCTCCTCGCCCGCCCACAACAGGTTGCGGTACTGCACGTCACCGTGCGTCCACCCATGCCCGCCTACCGGGCTCGCCTCCCGCGGCCGACGGTCGGCGTACGCGGCGATCAACTTCCGCCGCTGATCAAGAGCAGCCGCAGCCGCCGCGTCAAAGGCGCTACCGGTGCCCTGGGCGGCCACGGCCGCCGAGAGCCGCTCGGACTTCTCCACCGCCCGCTCCTCCGTGGTCACGTCCGCCGTGACCGTATCGGGTACCGAGGGCAGCAGACCTCGCGCGCCGGCTCGGCCCAGGCTCAGGTGGAGGCGGCCCAGGTACATGCCCAGCGAGGCCGCCTGGGACAGGCTGAGGTCGACACCCCGCAGATGCACACCCTTCGCCCACGGGAACAGACACCACACGCCCCCGCCAACCTCGGCGACCAGCGAACCGGAGACAGAGGCGACCGGAGCACACACAGGGACTCCGTCAGCGGCCAGAGCAGCCAGCACTCCAAGATTCCGCACCAGCCGGTCACGGGGCACGTCGGTGACCCGCTTCAGCGCGAAAGACCCGGCCGCGGTATCCACCCGCCAGTTCGCGTTCATGAGCCCATCGGCGAGATAGCGATGCTCCCGGACCATTCCCAGACCAAAAGCGCTGGTCAGCTCAGCGAGGTCACTGCCGGAGATGGAGGCCCTGTCCGCCACGGTCGCATCAGTCACCCGACGGACGATACGCGAGCACAGCGTCTCCAGCACGAAGTGCAGACAGGCATCACCCGCCTACTGGAGCCGGGCCAACCCAGCATGGATCAGCGTTCAGCCGTGGCGATCGCTGGCCGAGTACGCAACGCCATCCGTAGAGCCGCCACACGAGCGGGCACTGTCTCCATGGCTGGCGCTGCCGAGATGACAGGGGCCGCTGCCCCTGCGCAGACGGCGCAGATGCCGGTCTCCTGGCCGCGCGGCAGGGGATCACGGCATTCAGCACACTCCACCAGCGGGGCTGCCGGTGCGGCGGCATCGCGCCGGGTGCGCGGTGCGGGCAGCTTGCGCACCAGGCGGGCCGCGAGGAGCGCCCGTGCGCTGTGCACCACCGGAGGCAGCCCATCGACCAGGAGTGAGCGGGCCTCCAGCTCGGACACCCCTGCCTCCAGCCACCGGGCGGCCAACGGTGCCAGGGCGAGCGCGTCCGCTGCGCTCAGCGCCAGCCTTGGCTCGACGCGGCCCAGGCGCGACAGCAGCGCGGCACCACGCCCAGTGATCTCCGACACGGGAGCAGGGGTGGGCTCGGTGGGAGCCGTTCCCTCCGCCCGCCCACTGGACGGCTCGGCGTCCGCCAGCCTCGGAGCGGGGTGGGTGGGTTCTTTCTCCGGGTTCTTGTTCCCCTTGGGGAACGCTCCCGCCTTCCCGGCCTCCGCCTCACCGGCTCCCGCTGGTGCGGGAAGCGGTGCTCCGCCATCAGTTTGCGGGGCGTCGAAGACGTGGGTCTCGGTGCGGACCTGGCCGCTGTCCGCGTCCCGGACCGTATGGCGTACGTAGTAGCCGCACTCGACCAGCTCGTCGAGGGCCTTGGCCACGCCTCGGCGGCCGAGGCCGGGGTTCTTGTCGGCGAGGGTGCGGACGTCCTCGCGGGCGCCGTCCGGGAGGGACAGCAGGTAGGCGAGGAGGCCGCGGGCGGTGAAGCTGAGGCGGCGGTCCCGTAGGACCTCGTTGCCCAGGACGGTGAAGCAGCGCGTGCGCGCGCTACGATTGATGCGCATCGAAGAATTTCCCTCTTCGGTGTCGGACCCCGGGGTGTGCTACCACCGCCGGGGTCACCTGCGTTTATAGGGTTGTGGGTGCGTGAGCGTAGCTTGCGCTCGGCATCGACCACCAGCTCTGGCCAGAGAATTGACGGAGTGTTCGCCGTGAGCTCGTGCGAGCTGGCCGGTTCAGCGCCTGGAAGCGGCGCAGGCCACCGCCCTCACGGACCTCCGCACATCTCGCCTGGCGCGACGATGCTTGGCGGGCTCTCGGCGGCAGGGTCCCGCGGACGTCACCGTAGGCTCGGAGTCATGAGTCTGCGACTGAGTACCGTGATCCTGCCCGTACGCCGCTGGCACGACGGCGGCCGCGCCCAGTGGCAGCGCGCCGAGGAGCTCGGCTTCCACACCGCGTACACGTACGACCATCTCTCCTGGCGTACCTTCCGGGACGGCCCGTGGTTCGGGGCGGTGCCCACCCTGACCGCCGCGGCGGCCGCCACCGAACGGCTACGTTTGGGGACGCTCGTAACATCA
>NZ_JBTVYK010000071.1:0-30242 GCF_054788135.1 Streptomyces sp. O3 | reverse complement strand
CTGTAGCGTCTGGTGGGCTCGGTTTTGTTTATAAGAGACAGGCGGCCCCCAGGGCGGCGGCCGCCACGCCGCCGCCTGACAGCCCCCCTCTGCCCAGGCATCCCCAGGCAGGCCCTGACCCCCGTCCGGGCCCTGGCCTCCAGGCGGGTCCCGGCCTCCAGGCGGGCCCTGGCCTCCGTCCGGGGCCTGGTCTCCAGGTGGGTCCCGGCCTCCAGGCGGGCGCTGGCCCCCGTCCGGGGCCTGGCCTTCAGGTGGGCGCTGGCCTCCGTCCGGGGCCTGGCCTTCAGGCGGGTCCCGGCCCTCAGTCGGGTCCTGGCCCCCAGGCGGCCCCGGCTCCGGACGGGGGGCCAGGCCCGGACGGGGCTGAGGCCTGAGCCGGGCCGGGCTCCGGCGCACGCCGGGGCCGGTGTGCCTGGGGGTAGGCGGGTGCTTACCCGACCAGGCGGTGGCGCAGGGTGAACAGGGTCCAGGTGTCCAGGGACAGGCCGTGTCTGACGTAGCCGAACAGGCCGCCGTAATCCCGCTCGGCCTGGTCGAGCGCCGCGTCGAGGTAGCTCGCCCGTACCTCCTGGACCGGGATCAGCAGGTCCGGGTTCTCCATGAGCCCGAGGTCGCGCACCGCCTCGCGGGTGCGCCGGTCGGCCTCCGCGCGGAACACGTTGGAGAGCAGATAGTCCTCGCGGGCCGAGGTGTCCGGCACCCCCAGCATCCGCAACAGGATATAACTCGTCCAGCCCGTACGGTCCTTGCCCGATGTGCAGTGGTAGAGCAGCGGTCCGCGCACCCCGCCCGCCAGATCCCGCAGAGTCTCGGCGAACCGGGCGCGGTTGTCCGCGTCGGTGACGAACGCGCGGTAGATCCCGCGCATCAGCTCCGCACCGCGACCGCCGCCCAGCGCCTCCTCCTGCCGTACCGGGTCGGCGGAGCCGATCACGGACAGCAGAAAGGCGTACAGCCCCAGGTCGCTGACCGGCCTGGACACCGGCGTGAGCCCCGGCGGCAGCCGGTCGGGCCCGCCGTGGTCGACCTCGAACGGGACCCGGAAGTCGACCACCCGCTTCAGGCCCAGACCGTCGACGGTGCGCACATCGGCGTCGGTCAGCTCGCCGAGCTCGTCGGCGCGCAACGCCATCCCGTACCGCACCCGCTCACCGTCGTAGGTCCGGTAGCCGCCCAGGTCGCGGACATTGACCGCGCCCTCCAGCGGGATGTGCCGTACGTCCTTCCCGGTGCCGGGCGTACGCCACCCGTGGGCCGCCGCCCGCGGGGCGAGCGCGGCAGCGCCGACGGAGGCGGCCGCGGTGGTCAGCAGAGCGCGTCGGGACAGGTGCATCGCGGAACTCCCATCCAGGCCGATCCCAGCAAATCGACCTAACATTTGTTAGGTGCGGATCGCGCCGTGAAGATAGCAGCCACAGGCAGAAGAAGGGAGAGGCGTGCCGCCTCTCAGGTGTCGCACTCCAGCACCGTCCGGCACAGCCCGCACCGCGCCCGCACCCGCCCCCGCACCGGCACCCTGATCCGCTGCTGGCACGTCGGGCACGGGAACGACACCCGAAGCTCGGCCCGCCCGTCGAACACATACCGCCCCGACGCCCCGGCCGCCGGACCAGCCACCCGGTGATCCCGCGCGTACTTGCGGTCCTTCGCGTACCGCCGCCGCCCCGACCAGCCCGCGGCCAGCAGCGGCGGCTGCCGCTCGTCACGGCGGGCCATCGCCGCGCCCTTCGTGTACGCCGTGTACGCCTGCGGACTGGTGAACCAGATCGCCGGATCCTCGCCGAACGCCCGCGCCCGCTTGGCCAGCACGTACCCGAACTCCTCCGGCGTCAGATAGCCCAGCTTCTGCGAGGACGCGCCGTCCTCGCGGAACGCGTCGAGCAGCAGCCAGCCCGCGCCCAGATACGCGGTCGCCGTGTCGGTGAGGATCTCGTTGTCACGGACACCGGGAAACGCCAGGTCCAGGCGGTGCAGATACACATGCATCACCTCGTGGGCCAGCGCCGCGCCGATATCCCTGCGATGCCGCCGGAAGCGGTCGTTCAGCTCGATGAAGTACTCGGGCCCCGCCGCCAGCTCCACATGCGCCGCGTGCTCCATCTCGCGGAAGCCGACGATCATCCGGGCGTCCGGCAGCCGCAGATGCTGGACCATCACCCTGGCCACCCGCTGCACGCCCAGGTGCAGGTCGTCGACGTCCGCGAAAGCCACATCGGCGGCGGCGACACTGCTGTCGAACGTGTGGACAGTGTCATACGACAGCCGCCGGTACAGCGCGGTGATCGCCGACCGCACCGTGTCCAGATGCGGGTATCCGTGCTCGACCGGTCCGCCGTTCGCCACCCGTACACCCCCGCAAGCTCGTCTCGCCGTCGGCCAGGGACCTTCCACTGTACGAGTACGCGGCCGCCGGACGGGCCGGTCGGGCCCTCTCGCAGCACGGGCCCCGGCACATACCGCGACGTCCGCGGCCCCGTAGGCTCACCCACCATGACGACCCGCGACACCCGCCACAGCCACGACGACGCCGACGCCCGCGCCGACGACGCCGTACGCGCCGACGCCGCCGCCGTACGCGCCGAACTGGACCGCCTGCGCGACAGCATCGACAACATCGACGCCGCCGTCGTCCACATGCTCGCCGAACGCTTCAAATGCACCCAGCAGGTCGGCCACCTCAAAGCCCGGCACCGCCTGCCCCCGGCCGACCCAGCCCGCGAATCCGAGCAGATCGCCCGCCTGCGCCGCCTCGCCGAAAGCGCCAAACTCGACCCGGCGTTCGCCGAGAAGCTCCTCAACTTCATCATCGCCGAGGTCATCCGCCACCACGAGACCATCGCCGACGAGACCACCCCCCACACCGCCGACGAGTAGCCCGCGGCGGACCCGGCACTGTGCCACACCCCGCCCATCAGGCAGCATGACCCCCATGTCCGTCCTGACGCGCGACGAAGCGCAGACCCGAGCCCGGCACCTCGACGTCCACCGGTACGAGGTCGACCTCGACCTCACCGATGGCGACACCACCTTCACCTCCCGCACCGTGATCCACTTCACGGCCCGCACGGACACCGACACCTTCGTCGAGCTCAAACCCGCCGCCCTGCGCACCGCCACCCTCGACGGACACCCCCTCGACCCGGAGACCCTCGACGGCGCCCGCCTCCCCCTCAAGGGCCTCACCGCGGGCCCCCACGAACTCCGCGTCGACGCCGACATGCACTACTCCCGCACCGGCGAAGGCATGCACCGCTTCACCGACCCCACCGACGGCGAAACGTACCTCTACACCCAGCTCTGCATGGACGACGCCCAACGCGTCTTCGCCGCCTTCGACCAGCCCGACCTCAAGGCCGCCTTCGCCTTCACCGTCACCGCGCCCCCCGAATGGACCGTCCTCGGCAACGGCATCGCCACCCCCGACGGCGAAGGCCGCTGGACCATCGCCGACACCCCCCGCATCTCCACCTACCTCGCCGCCATCGCCGCGGGCCCCTACCACTCCGTCCGCACCGAGCACCGCGGCCTGCCCTTCGCCCTGCACTGCCGCCGCTCCCTCGCCCCCCACCTCGACGCCGACGCCGACGAAATCCTCACCGTCACCCGCGCCTGCTTCGACCGCTACCACGAGAAGTTCGACGAGCCCTACCCCTTCGACTCCTACGACCAGGCCTTCGTCCCCGAATTCAACGCGGGCGCCATGGAGAACCCCGGCCTCGTCACCTTCCGCGACGAATTCGTCTACCGCTCGGCCGTCACCGACACCGAACGCCAGACCCGCGCCATGGTCATCGCCCACGAAATGGCCCACATGTGGTTCGGCGACCTCGTCACCCTCCGCTGGTGGGACGACATCTGGCTCAACGAGTCCTTCGCCGAGTACATGGGCTACCAAGTCACCGCCGAAGCCACCCGCTTCACCGACACCTGGACCGACTTCGGCGTCGCCCGCAAATGCTGGGGCTACGACGCCGACCAGCGCCCCTCCACCCACCCCGTCGCCCCCGACCCCGAACTCGTCCCCGACACCGCCGCCGCACAGCTCAACTTCGACGGCATCTCCTACGCCAAGGGCGCCTCCGCGCTACGCCAACTCGTCGCCTGGCTCGGCGAAAAGGACTTCCTCACCGGAATCAACACCCACTTCAAGCGACACAAGTTCGCCAACGCCACCCTCGCCGACTTCATCGACTCACTCGCCGACGCCACCGACCGCGACGTCCACGCCTGGGCCGACGCCTGGCTGCGCACCACCGGCATCGACACCCTCACCCCGCACATCACCCCGGCGGCCGGATCCTGGCAACTCACCGTCCGACAGAACGGCGAACGCCCACACCGCGTCACCGTCGGCACCTACGACCGCGACCTCGCCGACGGCCGTACCCTCGTCCCGCGCGAACACTTCGCACTCGACCTGCCCCAAGCCGAGCCCACCACCCGCACGGGACCACGCCCCGCCCTGGTCCTCCTCAACGACGGCGACCTCACCTACGCCAAAATCCGCCTCGACGAGACCTCCGAAGAGACAGCCCTACGCGACCTCTCCGGCATCCCCGAACCGCTCACCCGCGCCGTACTGTGGAACGCCCTGCGCGACATGGTCCGCGACGGCGAACTCCAGCCCGCCGCCTACCTGGAGACCGCCCGCACCCACCTCCCGCACGAAACCGACCTCGCCCTCGTCCAAGGCGTCCTCGCCTTCGCCGCCACCCACATCGCCGACCGCTACACCACCCCCGAGGACCGGCCCGCCGCACTCGCCGCCCTCACCAGCCTCTGCCGCGACCTCATCCGCCGCACCGAAGACGGCAGCAACCCCGGACTGCGCCTCACCGCCGTACGCCACCTCATCAGCGCCGCCACCCAACCCGACGCCATCCGCGACTGGTTCGACAACGGCACCGTCCCCGGCGGCCCCGAACTCGACCCCGAACTGCGCTGGCGCATCCTCGGCCGACTCGCCGTACTCGGCGCCATCGACGACGCCGTCATCGAAGCCGAACTCCTCCAGGACCCCAGCGCCACCGGCCAGGAGGGCGCCGCCCGCTGCCGCGCCGCACTGCCGGACCCGGAAGCCAAGCGCCAGGCCTGGCAGCGGATGTTCGCCGCCGACGAGCTCTCCAACTACCTCTTCACCGCCACCGCCCAGGGCTTCTGGCAACCCGAACAACTCGACCTCGTCAGCGACTACATCCCCCGCTTCTACGAGGACGCCGTCACCGTCGCCGCCCGCCGCGGCCCCGCCATCGCCGACGCGGCGGGCCGCTGGGCCTTCCCCGCGGCCGCCGTGACACCCGAGACACTCCGCCTCGGCGAAACCTGCCTGGCCCAGGCCGACCCGAGCCCCAGCCTGCGCCGCAAACTCATCGACCAACTCGACGACCTGGCACGGGCCCTACGGGTACGCGACGCCAGGGCCTAGCAGAAAGGGCCCTAGCAGGAAGAGCCCTGGCGGGAAGACTTCCCTCGGCCCCCTCACCGCGCTGGCGGCGAGGGGGCCGATACCACTTTCGGGTGCAGCTCGTTGAGCTGACCGGGTGCACCGCCGCACACACGGACAAGCTGGTGTTCCCGGTACGTACAGGCAGGTGCCCCGGCACCACGCGCACCCGAAGGACACCGCCACACCATGAGCAGCACCCCACCCCTCTCCGGAGGCACCACAGGCCCCAGCGCCCTGCGACCCCTGCTCAGCACCGTCCTCGACGCACTCCAAGACGGCGCGCACACCCGCCACGGCCCCCTCCCCGCAGGCGGCCCCGCCACCGTCACCGCCCACGTACGCGACACCGTCGGCGAACCGCTCCCCACACACGGCACCGGCGCCGAAGAGGCCCTGCACACCCTCGTACGACTGCTCGCCGAAGGCGCCGCCGACCCCGCCGAACCCCTCTGCGCCGCGCATCTGCACTGCCCACCACTCGCCGTCGCCACCGCCGCCGACCTCGCCGCGTCCGCGCTCAACCCCTCACTGGACTCCTGGGACCAGGCCCCCGCCGCATCCGCGCTCGAAGCGCTCGTCACCCGCGCACTCGCCGCCGAAGTCCACCCCGCCGCCGACGCCCTCGTCACCACCGGCGGCACCGAAGCCAACCAGCTCGCCCTCCTCCTCGCCCGCGAACAGGCCAGCACACAGGCCAATGAAGAACAGGCCAGCGCACAGGCCAGCGCCCCGCGCCACCCCGTCCAGGTCATCACCGGCGCCAACGCCCACCACTCACTGCACCGCGCCGCCTGGCTCCTGGGCCTGCCCACCCCCGCCACCATCCCCGCACCCCACGGAACCCTCGACCCGGCCGCCCTCCGCCACGCCCTCACCACACTGCCGGGCCCCCACCTCGTCGCCGCCACCGCGGGCACCACCGACGCCGGACTCATCGACCCGCTCCCCGCCATCGCCGCACTCTGCCGACAACACCACGCCCGACTCCACATCGACGCCGCATACGGCGGCGGCCTGCTGTTCAGCCCCACCCGCCGCGCGCAACTCGACGGCCTACAGCACGCCCACACCATCGCCCTCGACCTGCACAAACTCGGCTGGCAACCCGTCGCCGCCGGACTCCTCGTCGTACGCGACCCTGCGGAAACCACCCTCATCGCCCACCAGGCCGACTACCTGAACGCCGACGACGACACCGAAGCGGGCCTCCCCGACCTCCTCAGCCGCTCCCTGCGCACCACCCGCCGCCCCGACATCCTCAAGACCGCCGTCACCCTCCGCGCACTCGGCCGCACCGGACTCGGCGCCCTCGTCGACGCCGTCTGCGCCCTCGCCGCCGACTTCGCCCACCACATCCACCGGCACCCCGCCTTCGAGCTGTACGCCCCGCCCGCCATCAGCACCGTCCTGTTCCGCCCCACCGACGCCGACGACCACGCCATCGCCCACGTCCGGCGCCAGCTCCTCACCGAAGGCCGAGCCGTACTGGGCCGCGCCCGCCTCGACGGCCGCCTCTGGCTCAAGGCCACCCTGCTCAACCCGCACACCACCCCCCACGACCTCGCCGAACTCCTCAAGCACATCGACAAGCACGTCGAACCGCACAACGAGAAGCACATCGAAGCGACGCTGTCGCCCGCGGAAGGACACACCCCCCGATGACCACCGCACACCCTCCCACCGTCCCCGAGACACCCCACGACCTGGTAGGCGTCGGCATCGGCCCCTTCAACCTCTCCCTCGCCGCCCTCGCCCACGGCCTGCCGAACCCCCTCACCACCGCCTTCTACGAACAACAACCCACCTTCCACTGGCACCCCGGCCTCCTCATCGACGGCGCGACCCTCCAAGTCCCCTTCCTCGCCGACCTGGTCACCCTCGCCGACCCCGCCAGCCCCTGGACCTTCCTCAACTACCTCCGCGACATCGACCGCCTCTTCCCCTTCTACTTCGCCGAGCGCTTCCACATCCAACGCACCGAATACGACGCCTACTGCCGCTGGGTCAGCCGCCACCTCCCCGGACTCCACTTCCGCCACCAAGTCGACGCCATCCGCTGGAACACCGAACACCACCTGTTCGAGGTCGACTTCACCCAGATCGACCACGAAGGCGAAGCCGAGGCACTCGGCCGCACCTACGCCCGCAACATCGCCCTGGGCATCGGCACCGCCCCCCACATCCCCGAGCCGCTCAAGCCACTCGCCGACGCCCCCACCGTCCCCGTCATCCACGCCGCCGACTACCTCCAGCAGCGCGAACGCCTCCTCACCGCCGACCACATCACCGTGATCGGCTCAGGACAGACCGGCGCCGAAGTCTTCCTCGACCTCCTCAGGCACCGCCCCACGGGCCGCGAGAAACTCCACTGGCTCGCCCGCACCGAAGCCTTCGCCCCCATGGAGTACTCCAAACTCGGCCTCGAACACTTCACCCCGGACTACACCCGCTACTTCCACGCCCTGCCCGAAGCCCAGCGCGACCGGCTCGTCCCCCGCCAATGGCAACTCCACAAGGGCATCGACACCGACACCATCAGCGCCATCCACGACGAGCTCTACCAGCGCACCCAGCACGGCGGCTGGCCCGACGCCGTCCTCACCCCCGGCGTCACCGTCCGCACCGCGGGACGCCTCGGCAACACCCAGATCGAACTCCACCTGGAACACCTCCAACAAGGCACCCGCACCCGCCTCACCACCGACGCCGTGATCCTCGCCACCGGCTACCGAGAGCGCCCCCTGGACCGGCTGCTCGCCGGACTCGACCCCTATATCCGCCGAGACCGCAGCGAGCGCCCCCGCATCGACGCCCACTACCGCCTCACCCTCGACCCCGCCGTCACCGGATCCGTCTACGTCCAGAACGCCGAACGCCACACCCACGGCGTCGGCGCCCCCGACCTCGGCCTCGCCGCCTGGCGAAGCGCCACCATCCTCAACACCCTCACCGGCGGCACCCCTTACCCGCTCCCCGCCCGCACCGCCTTCACCACCTTCGGCCTCACCCACCACGACGCGCCGCCCAACCGCGCCGACACCCACTCAGCAGGGCAGCCCGCCAACCTCGTACGCCTCAAAGGCTGAAGACACCCCGCGCCCACCGGAAATGCTCATCAGAGCACCCGCGCGCACAATTCAACACTTGTCAATAACCTTTCACGCAAAGGTTGTTGAGTCGTCATACCGGCCCTCATCTCTACCCGTCGGTAAGCCCTAGGGTCGAACCATGCGCCGAGCGAAAATCGTTTCCACCCTGGGCCCAGCCACCGACTCATACGACCAGATCAAGGCACTGATCCAAGCCGGAATGGACGTCGCCCGCCTCAACCTCAGCCACGGCACCTACACCGAACACGAGGCCCGCTACCAGCGCGTACGCCAGGCATCCGAGGAAACCGGCCGCAGCGTCGGCGTACTCGCCGACCTACAAGGCCCGAAGATCCGCCTCGGCCGATTCACCGAAGGCCCCGTACTTCTCGAACGCGGCGACACCTTCACCATCACCGTCGAAGACGGCGTCCAGGGCGACCGCCACACCTGCGGCACCACCTACGAAGGCCTCGCCGCCGACGTCGCGCCCGGCGAGCGCGTCCTCGTCGACGACGGCAAGGTCACTCTCGAAGTGACCGCCGTCGACGGCCCCCGCGTCACCACCCTCGTCGTCGAGGGCGGCATGGTCTCCGACCACAAGGGACTCAACCTCCCCGGCGTCGCGGTCTCCGTCCCCGCACTCTCCGAGAAGGACGTCGAGGACCTCCGCTGGGCCCTGCGCACCGGCGCCGACATCATCGCCCTGTCCTTCGTCCGCAGCGGACGCGACATCGTCGACGTCCACCGCGTCATGAAGGAAGAGGGCCGCCGCGTCCCCGTCATCGCCAAGATCGAGAAACCCCAGGCCGTCGCCGACATCGACGACATCGTCGCCGCCTTCGACGGCATCATGGTCGCCCGCGGCGACCTGGGCGTCGAAATGCCGCTCGAAGACGTCCCGGTCGTGCAGAAGCGCGCGATCAAGCTCGCCAAGCGCAACGCCAAGCCGGTCATCGTCGCCACCCAGATGCTCGACTCGATGATCGACAACTCCCGCCCGACCCGCGCCGAGGCCTCCGACGTCGCCAACGCGGTCATCGACGGCACCGACGCGGTGATGCTCTCCGGCGAGACCAGCATCGGCAAATACCCCGTCGAAACGGTCCGCACCATGGCCCGCATCGTCGAATCGGCGGAAGAGGACATCCTCGCCAAGGGCCTGCCGCCCCTCACCGAACGCAACAAGCCCCGCACCCAGGGCGGCGCGGTCGCCCGCGCGGCGGCGGAGATGGGCGACTTCCTGGGCGCGAAGTTCCTGGTCGCCTTCACCCAGTCCGGAGACACGGTCAAGCGCCTGTCCCGCTACCGTTCCCCGATCCCGCTGCTGGCCTTCACTCCCGACCCGGCGACGCGCTCCCAGCTCAATCTCACCTGGGGTGTGGAAACGTTCCTCGGCCCGCACGTCGGCTCGACGGACGCGATGGTCGCCCAGGTGGACGAGGAACTCCTGCGGATCGGCCGCTGCGAGCGGGGCGACACGGTGGTCATTACGGCGGGCTCCCCGCCCGGCGTCCCCGGTTCCACGAATCTGGTCAGGGTCCACCACATCGGCGAGGACGACGTGTCCGGCTAGCGGGGCGCTCTCTAGTACTTGGGCCCGACATAGGCGTCCATCAGCGCGACGGATGCCTTGCGGGCGACGGAGATATTGTACGGATTGCCGTTGCGAGTGCAGTGCGTCCAGGCGATGCCGAGCTTGTCGAGGGTGTCGGTGTAGAGCTGCCGGATGTCGTCCGAGACGTTGGTGAACCAGTACCGGGGATATTCGTAGCGCTTGCGCTTACCGGCGACGATACGGGTGGTCCAGTTGGTGATCCGGCAACCGTCGGAGTGGATGAGCCCTCGGATGAAGTCCCAGGGGTGCGCGTCGACGATGTCCTGCTGCCAGGGCTCGAGGGCGACGGTGCGTTCGTGCTTCCTGCCGGGGCCATGCTGCGGAAAGACGCACCACAGGTGGTTTGAGTACACCTTCACGTTGTGGCAGCCAGTCTTGCGGACTCGGCAGACACGGTTATCGGGGAAGACGGCGTACATGGCCCGCTCGCACTCGTCCATGAGCCCCGGCCAGCTGTCGCAGCAGGTGATCATCAGGCTGGGCACCCGGTGACCGGAGTACTGAACGATGTGCCCGTCTCCGAGGTAGAGGCCGAGGAGATAGGAATACGCTGCCTGGTCGAGTCGTCGCCCGTCACACCTCGGGCACTGCGCGCTGGGTCTCCCTGGAAGCTCTCCGCGGTGAGCGCGGTCCATGTGCTTCCAGTAGCTGATGGTGCCTGCCGGGATGTCCAGCTGGCGTGCCACGTCTGCGTTCTTAGCTCCGTTGCGCAGTAGCGTCAGGGCCTGCTGTCGCACCGCTGTGCCGTGAAAGTGCATGCCGGCACTCTGTGCGACTGAACGTAGCTATGTGCAGCAAAAAGCGGATGTTCACGAGAACGTGAGCATCCGCTTGCGTGTGGTGCCGGGTGCGGGAGTCGAACCCGCACGCCCTTTCGGGCAGATGTGTTTGAGACATCAGCGTCTGCCATTCCGCCAACCCGGCAAGGTTGCTGCTGGGAGTGTACCCGGTGCTCGGTAGGCACATCAGCTAGGTAGGCTCGTGGCAGCAGTAACCTGCCCCGTACCAAGGAGCCCCTGTGACGTCCCCCGAGTCGACCCAGCCCGCAGCCGATGGCGACGACAAGTCGCACGTGCCCCCGCTGACGACCCGTGTCGTCATCGCCGAGGACGAGGCGCTGATCCGCCTCGATCTCAAGGAGATGCTGGAGGAAGAGGGGTACACCGTCGTCGGCGAGGCGGGCGACGGCGAGCAGGCCATCGCGCTGGCCCGCGAGCACCGGCCCGACCTGGTGATCCTGGACGTGAAGATGCCCGTACTGGACGGGATCTCGGCGGCCGAGACGATCACGCAGGAGTCCATCGCCCCGGTGCTGATGCTCACCGCGTTCTCGCAGCGGGATCTGGTGGAGCGCGCGCGGGACGCGGGCGCGATGGCGTATCTGGTGAAGCCGTTCAGCAAGGGCGACGTGGTCCCGGCGATCGAGATGGCCGTGTCGCGGTACACGGAGCTGAAGGCGCTGGAGAAGGAGGTCGCGGACCTCTCGCAGCGGCTGGAGACGCGGAAGCTGGTGGACCGGGCGAAGTCGATCCTGCAGACCCAGTACGGGCTGTCGGAGCCCGCCGCGTTCCGGTGGATCCAGAAGACGTCGATGGACCGTCGGCTGTCGATGCAGCAGGTGGCGGAGGCGGTCATCGAGGACGCCGAGGAGAAGAAGGCGGCCAAGGGCGAGTAGTCCCGCCTGAGTTGACGGGCTCCGGCGCATTGTGGGGGGTGTGCGTCGGGGGCTAGCGTCGGAGGATGGGTGGCATTGGCCCGGTGGAGCCGGGTCTGGGCACAGAGCCCACGGATGCGGTGACGGGCCGGACGCGACGAGGCAGTCGTGTCCGGCCCGTGGTGTGTGAGCGGTGGGTGGGGCTCTCGGTGCGGAGGCGTCGGGCCGTGGGCGCCGGCGGGGTCGCGGCGGTGGCGATCGCGACGGCTGCCGGGGTGTGGGCGGGGCGTTCGGAGCCCGTCCCCGAGCCGGTGGTCCCGTACCCGTTACACCTTGTGTCGGTGGCGTACGGCGGAGTGGTGTCCCCTGTCGCGGACCGGGGCGGCGAGGGCGGCCGGGGCGGTGAATTCGTCTTTAGCGTGATGTTCCGGACGGAGTCGGGGTCTTCTGTGGTGGTGGAGCGGATTCGTCAGCCTTCCGCCGCGTTGTCAGTGGCGTCGGGGGTGCGTACGCCTTTCACGCTCAATGGGGACAGTCCGCGTGAAGTGGTCATTACGATGCGGGTGCGCGATTGCGACATTGCGCCACGGAATGCCAGCCTCCCTTTCCTGAAGGTGACGCTGCGTAATTCGCGGGCTAAGCAGGCGCATAGTTTCATCTTGGGGTCGGACTATGCGAAAGATCTTGCCGCGGCGGTACGGCGGGCGTGTCCGCGTAGGGGTGATGGGTAGCCGGTCATCCTGCTCGTTCTCAATATGTGAACCAATCGGATGCCGGAAATTGTCCATTGTGTCCATGCGGTCATAACAAGAGCGTCACAGCATGGGCTTCACCTCTCCTCCACGTACATCTGTCCCCTTAGAGTCACGGCCAGTCACCGCGCCACCGGAATCCGACCCGACTCGGTCTCCAGCGCGTACTCGGCGCTCCAGGAGGAGCCGTCGTGCCAGGTGAAAGGACTGATCGTGCGTCACCGTTCCTTGCTCATGCTCACCACTGCGGTCACCGCGGGGGCTCTCACGCTGTCGGCCTGCGGGTCCCGCGACGACAGCGGCGACACGGGGGGTGAAGACGGCAAGAAGAAGACGACCGTCGTCATCGGCCTCAGCGCCCCGCTGACCGGCGACCTGTCCAGTCTCGGGCAGGGCATCAAGAACTCCGCGGACCTCGCGGTCAAGACGGCCAACAAGGAGAACGAGGTTGAGGGGGTCACCTTCAAGCTCGAGGCGCTGGACGACGCGGGCCAGGCCGGTACGGGTCAGCAGAACGCCACCAAGCTGGTGGGTGACGAGAGCGTCTACGGCGTGCTCGGCCCGCTCAACTCGCATGTGGGCGAGGCGATGCTGAAGACGCTGGGCACCGCGAACCTGGCCCAGCTGTCGCCCGCGAACACGGCTCCCCAGCTGAGCCAGGGCCCCAACTGGCAGAAGGGTGACAAGAAGCGCCCGTTCGACACGTACTTCCGTACGTCGACCACCGACGCGGTGCAGGGCCCGTTCGCCGCGCAGTACGTGTTCAACACGTTGAAGCTCAAGAAGGCCTTCATCCTCGATGACAAGAAGACCTACGGCGCGGGCCTGGCGAAGACCTTCAAGGACGAGTTCGTCAAGCTCGGCGGCGAGGTCGTGCAGCAGGACAGCGTGAACCCGGAGGACCGGGACTTCTCGTCCGTCGCGACGAAGGTCAAGAACTCGGGCGCGGACTTCGTCTACTTCGGCGGTGAGCACCCGGCCGGGGCTCCGCTGACGGACCAGATCACCAAGGCGGGCGCCAAGATCCCGCTGGTCGGCGGTGACGCGCTGTTCAGCCAGGACTACATCGACCTGTCGAACAAGAACTCCGAGGGCGACATCGCGACGTCGGTCGGCGCCCCGCTGGAGACGCTGGACACGGCCAAGGCGTTCATGAAGGACTACGAGGCCGAGGGATACGACGACCCGTTCGGCCCGTTCGGCGGCTACTCGTACGACGGGACCTGGGCGATCATCCAGGCCGTGAAGGCGGTCGTCGAGAACAACGACGGCAAGCTGCCGGGTGATCTGAAGGACGCGCGCAAGCAGGTCGTGAAGGAGCTCCAGGACGTGTCGTTCGAGGGCATCACGGGCGAGGTCGCGTTCGACGAGTTCGGCGACACGAAGAACAAGCAGCTGTCGGTGTACGAGGTGCAGGACGGCAAGCACGTTCCGGTCGAGACTGGCACGTTCGAGGACAAGTAGTGCGCACCGACGTCGTACGCGGCGCGTATCGCGTGTCGCGTAGGGCGTCGTACGGAGTACTCGCGGGCTGATCGCCCGAACAGCAACGATCCTGCTGCTGCGCGGGGGCGCAAACAGCGCCCCCGCGCAGTCGTATATCTGACCACTCTTCCGGAGGCCCCCCGGTGCAAGATTTGCCGGAGCAGCTTGTCAATGGCCTAGTCCTCGGCGCGATGTACGGACTCATCGCGATCGGGTACACCATGGTCTACGGCATAGTCCAGCTCATTAACTTCGCCCATGGCGAGATATTCATGATCGGCGGCTTTGGCGCGTTGGCCGCTTGGCAGATGTTGCCGGGCGGTACGGCGTTGATGGTCGCGCTGCCGGTCATGATCCTTATGGCCGTGCTGTGCTCGGTCCTTGTCGGTGTCGGCGCCGAGCGTTTCGCTTATCGGCCGTTGCGCGGCGGTCCCAGACTGGCGCCGTTGATCACGGCTATCGGTTTGTCGATCGCGTTGCAGCAGGCCGTCTGGGCGTTTTACCCGGACGCGAAGAAGGATATTTCGTTCCCGCAGTTCGGGGGCGGCCCGGTGGAGCTCGGCGGCAGTGTGACGCTGCAGCGGGGGGAGATCTTCCTGCTGATCGCGGCTCCGCTGTGCATGATCGCGCTGGCGCTGTTCGTGGCGAAGACGCGCACGGGCCGGGCGATGCAGGCGACGAGCCAGGACCCGGACACGGCGAAGCTGATGGGTATCAACACGGATCGCATCATCGTGACGGCGTTCGCGATCGGTGCCGCGTTCGCGGCGATCGCGGCCGTGGCGCACGGTCTGAAGTTCGGTCAGGTCGGGTTCAAGATGGGCTTCATCGCGGGCCTGAAGGCGTTCACGGCGGCGGTGCTCGGCGGGATCGGCAATATCTACGGGGCCATGATCGGTGGTCTGGTGCTGGGCTTCGCCGAGGCGCTGGCCACGGCCTATGTGGAGTTCATTCCTGGCATGTCGCAGCTGGGCGGCGGCGTCTGGAAGGACGTGTGGGCCTTTGTGCTGCTCATCCTGGTGCTGCTGGTGCGGCCGCAGGGTCTCCTCGGCGAGCGCGTTTCGGATCGGGCGTGATCGGTATGACAGTTCAGTCGATGAAGTCGACGTCCGAGCAGACCGCTCCGGGTCTGCTGCCGCTGCCCGCGGCCGCTGCCCGGTGGGCGGCGGTGGCCGCGGCGGTCGCGACGTTCGCGTCCACGTTTCTGGCGTGGACCTGGACGGCGGAGTTTCCGGGCAATCTGACGGTCACGGGGTATCCCGGCGGTCTGCAGGTGCTGACCTTGGTGGGTTCCGTGCTCACCTTGGCGTTCTTGCTGGCGGGCCAGGGGGTGCGGGGTCTGCGGTGGCTGACGCCGGGCGGGCGTTCCAGCGCGGCGCTGATGCTGGCGCTGGGGACGTTCGCGACGACGTGGTTCACGGTGGCGGCGATCGCCTGGCAGCTGGGCGGTCTGGCCAATCTGGAGCCGGGCGGGTTTGTCGCGGCGGTCGCCTCGTTGGCGCTGCTGGCGGCGGTGCTGGGCCTTCCGGCCGATACGCCGTTCGACGAGGAGGATCCGCCTGGTAACGCGTGGGTGCGGTTCCGGCATTCGTTGAGGGCATCGGAGCCGGGTCCGGCGATGGCGCTGCCTTCGTGGGCCGAGGTGTTGCTGGTATGCGCCGCCTGCGGGGTGGGGCTGACGGTCTTCACGTACGGCATCGGTTCAGACGAGGAGTTGTTCGTCGGGTTCCTGATCCTGGCTGGTTTCGGCGCTGCCGGGCTCTATCGCTCGGGGCTGATGCACCGGGTCTCGGCGCTGACGCACAAGCACCGCAATGTGGCGCTGACTGCGGCGTTCTTCTCGGCCGCGCTGTTCCCGTTCACGCAGGACAGTGACGCGTACACGTCGGTGGCGGTCAGTATTCTGATCTTCGCGACGGTCGCAGTGGGGCTGAACGTGGTCGTCGGCCTGGCCGGTCTGCTGGACCTGGGATATGTGGCGTTTCTCGGCGTGGGCGCGTATACGGCCGCTCTGGTGTCGGGCGCGCCGACCGCGGCGTTGGGCGTCCAGTTCCCGTTCTGGGCCGCCGTGCTTACGGGCGCCGTCGTTTCGATGATCTTCGGTGTGGTGATCGGTGCTCCGACCCTGCGGGTGCGAGGTGACTACCTGGCGATCGTGACGCTGGGCTTCGGTGAGATCTTCCGTATCGCCATGCAGAATCTCGACGGCCAGTCAGGTCCGGACGTCACCAACGGCCCGAACGGCATCCCAGGCGTGCCTGACCTGAAGATCCTCGGGTTCGACTTCGGTGTCTCGCACACGGTGCTGGGTTTTGAACTGGGTCGGTTCGCCAACTACTACCTGCTGATGCTGCTTTTCACGGCGGTCATCGTGCTGGTGTTCCGTCGCTCGGACAGCTCTCGTATCGGCCGTGCTTGGGTGGCGATCAGGGAAGACGAGACCGCGGCGGGAGCCATGGGCATCAACGCCTTCCGGCTCAAGCTGCTGGCGTTCGCGCTCGGTGCGACGCTGGCGGGTCTCGCGGGTACGGTGCTGGCGCATGTCGAGTACGGCGTCCACCCGGACGGCTACAAGTTCGTGCACGCGGTGCCGCCGAACTCGGCGTTCCTGCTGGCGGCGGTGATCCTGGGCGGTATGGGCACGCTGAGCGGGCCGCTGGTCGGGGCGGCGCTGCTGTACCTGATCCCCAGAAAGCTGCAGTTCATGGCCGACTACCAGCTGCTGTTGTTCGGCATCGCGCTGGTGCTGCTGATGCGCTTCCGCCCTGAGGGTCTGATCGCGGACCGCAGGAAGCGGCTGGAGTTCCATGAGTCCGCGGCGGGGGAGTCTGATGCGCCTCCGGATGCCGTGGGCGCCGGTACGGGAAAGACGGGGGTGTGAGCCATGACGAAGAGTGACACGGTCACGAAGACCGGGACGGCGGTGCTCGACGCCCGTGGCGTCACGATGCGCTTCGGCGGCCTGACCGCGGTGCGGGGTGTCGATCTCACCGTCAACGAGGGTGAGATCGTGGGGCTGATCGGTCCGAACGGCGCCGGGAAGACCACGTTCTTCAACTGCCTGACGGGGCTGTACATCCCCAGCGAGGGGCAGGTGAGTTATAAGGGCACGGTGTTGCCGCACCGTTCTCACCTGGTGACGCAGGCCGGTGTGGCGCGGACGTTCCAGAACATCCGGTTGTTCGCGAACATGACGGTGCTGGAGAACGTTCTCGTGGGGCGGCACACCCGTACGAAGGAGGGGCTGTGGTCGGCGCTGCTGCGGGGTCCCGGTTTCCGCAGGGCGGAGCGGGCGTCGGAGGAGCGGGCGATGGAGCTGCTGGAGTTCACCGGGCTCGCGGCGAAGCGGGACTCGCTGGCGCGGAACCTTCCCTATGGCGAGCAGCGGAAGCTGGAGATCGCTCGCGCGCTGGCGAGTGATCCGGGGCTGCTGCTGTTGGACGAGCCGACGGCGGGTATGAATCCGCAGGAGACGATGGCCACGCAGGAGCTGGTGTTCGCGGTGCGGGACCAGGGGACCGCGGTGCTGGTGATCGAGCACGACATGCGGTTCATCTTCAATCTGTGCGACCGGGTCGCGGTGCTGGTGCAGGGCGAGAAGCTCGTCGAGGGCTCGCCCGCGGTGGTGCAGGGCGATGAGCGGGTGGTCGCGGCGTATCTGGGCACGCCCTTCGAGGGGGCGCCGGGTGCGGAGGAGGCGGCCGAGGTGGCCTCGGCTGAGGTGGCTTCAGCCGAAGCCGGGACCGAGGCCGAAGCCGGGTCCGGGGCCGAAGCCGGGTCCGGGGCCGAGGGCGCGGACTCCGCGCAGGATGAGGATCGTACGGGAGGGGAGGGCCGATGACCGCGTTGTTGCAGGTCGAGGATCTCAAGGTGGCCTACGGCAAGATCGAGGCCGTCAAGGGCATCTCCTTCAGCGTCGAGGCGGGCCAGATCGTCACGTTGATCGGGACGAACGGCGCGGGCAAGACGACGACGCTCCGCACGCTGTCGGGGCTGTTGAAGCCCGCTGGCGGGAAGATCTTCTTCGCCGGGCAGCCGTTGAACGGGGTGCCCGCGCACAAGATCGTCTCGATGGGTCTCGCGCATTCGCCGGAGGGGCGGCGGATCTTCCCGCGGCTGACGATCGCGGAGAACCTTCAGCTCGGCGCGTTTCTGCGGCGTGACGCGGACGGGATCGAGCGGGACATCCAGCGGGCTTACGACCTGTTCCCGATTCTGGGGGAGCGGCGGAGCCAGGCCGCGGGCACGCTGTCGGGCGGTGAGCAGCAGATGCTGGCCATGGGGCGCGCGCTGATGTCCCAGCCGAAGCTGCTGATGCTGGACGAGCCGTCCATGGGTCTGTCGCCGATCATGATGCAGCGGATCGTGGAGACCATCGCGGAGCTGAAGGCGCAGGGCACCACGATCCTGCTGGTGGAGCAGAACGCCCAGGCCGCGTTGTCGCTGGCGGACCAGGCGCATGTGATGGAGATCGGGAAGATCGTGCTGTCGGGTTCGGGCCAGGATCTGTTGCACGACGAGTCCGTGCGCAAGGCGTACCTCGGCGAGGACTGACACGCCCTGGCACCGCGCCGAGAGGCCCGTACTCCCTGGGAGTGCGGGCCTCTCGGTGTGTGCGGGGGCGCGGCGGCGGTCAGTTCGCCGGGTGGAAGCGGGCCTCGTCGCTGGGGTTGATGTCGCGCAGCAGGCAGGTGAGGCGGGCGGTGCAGACGCGCTTGTCGTTCTCGTCGGTGATGACGATCTCGTAGGTGGCGGTGGTGCGGCCGCGGTGTACGGGGGTGGCGACGCCGGTGACGAGGCCGGAGCGGACGCCGCGGTGGTGGGTGCAGTTCAGGTCGACGCCGACGGCGATCTTCTTGCTGCCGCCGTGCAGCATGGAGCCGATGGAGCCGAGGGTCTCGGCCAGCACGGCGGAGGCGCCGCCGTGCAGCAGGCCGTACGGCTGGGTGTTGCCCTCGACGGGCATGGTGCCGACGACGCGGTCCGCGGCGGCCTCGAGGATCTGTACGCCCATACGGTTGCCGAGGTGGCCCGCGGAGAAGAGCGCGGGGAGGTCGACGCCGAGTGCGGCGTATTCGTCGATGACCTCTTGTGGGAACTTCACGTGGTGCTGCTCGCCCATGGGGCACGGCTCCGATCGTCGTCGTTCGTTGTCGTGTGCACCGTTCCTATCAGGTGGTTGAGCGGGCGCTTAGACCGGGCTGGGTTAGACCGGGCTGGGTTGTTCCAGCCGCACGACGATGGACTTGCTGGCCGGTGTGTTGCTGGTGTCGGCGGTCGCGTCCAGGGGGACCAGGACGTTCGTCTCGGGGTAGTAGGCGGCGGCGCAGCCGCGGGCGGTGGGGTAGTGCACGACGCGGAAGCCGGGGGCGCGCCGCTCGACGCCGTCGGTCCATTCGCTGACGAGGTCGGTGTAGCTGCCGTCGGCGAGGCCGAGCCGCTGGGCGTCGGACGGGTTGACGAGGACGACGCGGCGGCCGTTCCTGATGCCGCGGTAGCGGTCGTCGAGGCCGTAGATCGTGGTGTTGTACTGGTCGTGGGAGCGCAGGGTCTGGAGGAGCAGACGGCCTTCGGGGAGCGCCGGGTAGGTGACGGGGGCGGCGGTGAAGTTGGCCTTGCCGGTGGCGGTGGGGAAGCGGCGCTCGTCGCGGGGGGCGTGCGGGAGGGTGAAGCCGCCGGGCCGCGCGGCGCGCGCGTTGAAGTCCTCGAAGCCGGGGATGACGCGGGCGATGCGGTCGCGGACGGCGGCGTAGTCCTTCTCGAACTCCTCCCACGGGGTGTGGCTGGTGTCGCCGAGTACGCGGCGGGCGAGGCGGCAGACGATCGCGGGTTCGGAGAGCAGCTGGCCGCTGGCGGGTTCCAGGCGGCCGCGCGAGGCGTGCACCATGCCCATGGAGTCCTCGACGGTGACGAACTGCTCGCCGCTGGCCTGGAGGTCCTTCTCGGTGCGTCCGAGGGTGGGCAGGATCAGGGCGCGGGCGCCGGTCACGGTGTGCGAGCGGTTCAGTTTGGTGGAGACGTGCACGGTGAGGCGGGCGCGGCGCATCGCGTCCTCGGTGACGTCGGTGTCGGGGGAGGCGGCGACGAAGTTGCCGCCCATGGCGAAGAAGACCTTGGCGTCGCCGTCGCGCAGCGCGCGGATGGAGCGGACGACGTCGAGGCCGTGGTGGCGCGGCGGGGCGAACCCGAACTCCTTCTCCAGGGCGTCGAGGAAGGCGGGGGCGGGGCGCTCGAAGATGCCCATGGTGCGGTCGCCCTGGACGTTGGAGTGTCCGCGCACGGGGCATACTCCGGCGCCGGGGCGGCCGATGTCGCCGCGCAGCAGCAGGAAGTTGACGACCTCGCGGATGGTGGGGACGGCGTGTTTGTGCTGGGTGAGGCCCATGGCCCAGCACACGACGGTGCGCTGGGACGCGAGGACCATGCGCAGGGCTTCCTCGACGGCGGGGCGGTCCAGGCCGGTGGCGGCGAGGGTGTCGTCCCAGTCGGCGGCCAGGGCGGCTTGCTTGAAGGCGTCGAAGCCGTGGGTGTGCTCGGCGACGAACTCCTCGTCGACGGCGCCGCCGGTCTCCAGGATGAGTTTGTTCAGGAGGCGGAACAGGGCCTGGTCGCCGCCGATGCGGATCTGCAGGAAGAGGTCGGTGAGCGGGGTGCCGGGTCCGGCGAGGCCTTTGGGGGTCTGCGGGTTCTTGAACCGTTCCAGGCCCGCCTCGGGCAGCGGATTCACGGTGATGATCTTCGCGCCCGCGGCCTTGGCCCGCTCCAGGGCGGACAGCATGCGCGGGTGGTTGGTGCCGGGGTTCTGTCCGGCGACGATGATCAGGTCTGCCCGGTGGAGGTCGTCGAGCAGGACGCTGCCCTTGCCGACGCCGATGGTCTCGGTGAGCGCGGAGCCGGAGGACTCGTGGCACATGTTGGAACAGTCGGGCAGGTTGTTCGTGCCGAACTCGCGGGCGAAGAGCTGGTAGAGGAACGCGGCCTCGTTGCTGGTGCGGCCCGAGGTGTAGAACAGCGCCTGGTCGGGGGAGTCGAGTGCGGCCAGTTCGTCGGCGATGATGTCGAAGGCGCGCTCCCAGGACACCGGCTCGTAGCGGTCGGCGTTCTCGGCGAGGTACATGGGGCGGGTGAGGCGGCCCTGCTGTCCGAGCCAGTAGCCGCTGCGCCCGGCGAGGTCGGAGACCGGGTGGGTGGCGAAGAAGTCGTCGGTGACGCGGCGCAGGGTGGCTTCTTCGGCGACGGCCTTCGCGCCGTTCTCGCAGAATTCCGCGCGGTGGCGGTGTTCGGGTTCGGGCCAGGCGCAGCCCGGACAGTCGAAGCCGTCCTTCTGGTTGACCTTGAGCAGGGTGAGGGCCGTGCGGCGTACGCCCATCTGCTGCTGGGCCGCGCGCAGGGTGTGGCCGATGGCGGGCAGCCCGGCGGCCGCGTGTTGCGGCGCTGTGACCTGGGGCGCGTCCTGGACGGGGTCGCCTGAGGGGGGCTTGCCTGCCATGATCGGTCTCCTTTGACCAGTTGCGACCAGTGCTGACGTTGACGTGTCCGATCCTCCCACGCGGCGGTGACAGGGGCCGGTCGCGACCGTGCCGGGGCTCGTTGTCAGTGGGGCGTGGGAGGATCGGACGCGTGGCAGAAACAGCATCGAAGAAGACTGAGAACGCGACCTCGGCGACCTCCGGGCAGCGCCCGCGCCTGATGCTCATGGACGGGCACTCGCTGGCCTACCGGGCGTTCTTCGCGCTGCCCGCGGAGAATTTCACCACCGTGTCGGGCCAGCCGACGAACGCCGTGTACGGCTTCGCGTCGATGCTGGCGAACACCCTGCGCGACGAGGAGCCGACGCACTTCGCGGTGGCCTTCGACGTGTCCCGCAGCACGTGGCGCTCGCAGGAGTTCGCGGACTACAAGGCGAATCGCTCGAAGACCCCGGACGAGTTCAAGGGGCAGGTGGAGCTGATCGGCGAGCTCCTCGACACGATGGGCGTCGAGCGGTTCGCGGTGGACGGCTTCGAGGCGGACGACGTCATCGCCACGCTCGCCACGCAGGCCGAGGCGGCGGGCTTCGACGTCCTGGTCGTCACCGGCGACCGTGACTCGTTCCAGCTGGTCAGCGACCAGGTGACCGTGCTGTACCCGACCAAGGGCGTGTCGGAGCTGACGCGCTTCACCCCGGAGAAGGTCCAGGAGAAGTACGGCCTGTCCCCGGCGCAGTACCCGGACTTCGCGGCCCTGCGAGGCGATCCGTCCGACAATCTGCCGGGCATTCCGGGCGTCGGCGAGAAGACGGCCGCGAAGTGGATCAACCAGTTCGGGTCCTTCGCCGAGCTGGTGGAGCGCGCCGACGAGGTCAAGGGCAAGGCCGGGCAGAACTTCCGCGACCACCTGGAAGCGGTCAGGCTGAACCGTCGGCTGACCGAGATGGTCAAGGACGTGGAGCTGCCCAAGAGCGTCACGGACCTGGAGCGCGCCGCGTACGACCGCAAGGCGCTCGCCGTGTTCCTGGACACCCTGGAGATCCGTAACCCCTCGCTGCGGGAGCGGCTGCTCGCCGTCGATCCGGGCGCCCAGGAGTCGGCCGACGCGGAGCCGCCGACGGCGGGCGTGGAGCTGGCGGGCACGGTCCTCAGCGCGGGCGAGCTGGCGCCGTGGCTCGCCGAGCACGGTGCGGCGCGGCTGGGCATGGCCGCGGTCGACTCGTGGAAGCTGGGCGCGGGCTCGGTCACCGAGGTGGCGCTCGCGGCGGCCGGGGGAGCGGACACCGGGGGAGCGGCCGCCTGGTTCGACCCGACGCGGCTCGACGAGGCCGATGAGAACGCCTTCGCGGCCTGGCTCGCCGACGCGGACCGGCCCAAGGTGCTACACAACGCCAAGAACGCCATGCGGGTGTTCGCCGAGCACGGCTGGACCATCGACGGCATCGTGATGGACAGCGCGCTGGCCGCGTATCTGGTCAAGCCGGGCCGCCGCTCCTTCGCGCTGGACGCGCTGTCCCTGGAGTACCTGGGCCGGGAGCTGGACACCGCCGCCGCGGCCGACGGACAGCTCGCCTTCGGCGCCGACGACGCGGCCGAGGCCGACGCCCTGATGGCCCAGGCCCGGACGATCCTCGACCTGGGCGCCGCGTTCGACGAGCGGCTCGACGAGGTCGGCGCGGCCGACCTGCTGCGCGATATCGAACTGCCGACGTCGAAGCTGCTGGCCCGGATGGAGCGGCACGGCATCGCCGCCGACCGCTCTCATCTGGAGTCCATGGAGCAGATGTTCGCGGGCGCGGTCCAGCAGGCCGTGAAGGAGGCGCACGCCGCGGCCGGTCACGAGTTCAACCTGGGCTCGCCCAAGCAGCTGCAGGAAGTCCTCTTCGGCGAGCTGGGCCTGCCCAAGACCAAGAAGACCAAGACCGGCTTCACCACGGACGCGGACGCGCTGGCCTGGCTGGCCACCCAGACCGACAACGAGCTGCCGGTCATCATGCTGCGCCACCGCGAACAGGCCAAGCTCCGGGTGACCGTCGAGGGCCTGATCAAGACGATCGCCGCGGACGGCCGGGTGCACACCAGTTTCAGCCAGATCGTGGCCGCGACCGGCCGCCTGTCCTCCACCGACCCCAATCTGCAGAACGTCCCGGTGCGCACCGACGAGGGCCGGGCCATCCGCCGCGGCTTCGTCGTCGGCGAGGGCTACGAGTCGCTGATGACCGCCGACTACAGCCAGATCGAACTACGGGTGATGGCGCACCTGTCCGAGGACGAGGGCCTCCTGGAGGCGTTCACCTCCGGCGAGGACCTGCACACCACCGTCGCCTCGCAGGTGTTCGGCGTCGAGCGGTCCGCCGTCGACGCCGAGATGCGCCGCAAGATCAAGGCCATGTCGTACGGCCTGGCCTACGGCCTGTCCGCGTTCGGCCTGTCCCAGCAGCTGAACATCGAGGCGGCCGAGGCCCGCGCCCTGATGGACACCTACTTCGAGCGGTTCGGCGGAGTGCGGGACTATCTGCGCCGGGTCGTGGACGAGGCGCGCGCCACTGGATACACCGAGACGATGCTGGGCCGCCGCCGCTATCTGCCGGACCTCAACAGCGACAACCGCCAGCGGCGCGAGGCGGCCGAGCGGATGGCGCTCAACGCGCCGATCCAGGGCACGGCGGCCGACATCGTCAAGGTCGCCATGCTGAACGTCGACCGGGCGCTGCGCGAGGCGCGGCTGACCTCGCGGGTGCTGCTCCAGGTGCACGACGAGATCGTGCTGGAGATCGCGCCGGGCGAGCGGGCGGCGGCCGAGGAGCTCGTACGCCGCGAGATGGCGGGCGCGGTACGGCTGCGGGCGCCGCTGGACGTGTCGGTCGGGGTCGGCGCGGACTGGGAGTCGGCGGCCCACTGACCGGGCCCTTCTCCGGGAGACGGGCCCCGCGGCCGGCCGCCGCGGGGCGGGGGACACCCGGTTGGACGCTGTGCTGGTGCTGCGGCGGGTGCGGCGGTGCAGCGTGGCAGGCATGGCTCACCGCATACGTCGCTACTGGCGGCCCGCCGTCGCCGCGGCGGTCGCCTCGACCCTGATCGCCCCGATATCCGCGGCGGGCCCGCGGCCGGGGCGCCTGCGGTCGCCGCGCCGCGCCGCGACCTGCCGGTCCGCCCGTGACCCCGATCTGGCCGCCCGGATGTCCCGTGACATCCGGGCGGCTCTGTCGTTTCGCGCCGGGGCCCCGAAGACCCCGCACGACGACCGGGACGACCTGTGGTGCGCGCCCCATGACGCCGACCGCATCGGCCGGGCGAGCGTCGCCAGGGTGCTGATCGTGGAGACCGTGCTGCGGCACGCCGAGGAGCTGCGCCGCAAGATCATCCGGTTCCGGACGCGTGACATTCGTCCCATGCTGCCGTGCGCCGGTCCGGCCACGCCGCTGGAGCCGCACGGCCGTTGAGACCCGTAGTGTGCCGCTCTGGTAACACCATGCTCGCCGAATGGTGCAAAACAGACATGAACCGCTGTCTGCGCGGCGGAAGTTGTCGTAGGGTCACCTGCGTCAGGCGCACTGGGGAGTGCGCTGTCTTCGCTACGGGAGGGGAACAGGCGTATGGCAGCGGTATTCGGCCGTCGACTCCGCAAGGGAACGGCGACGGCCGCGGTGGCCGCGGCCGCGATCGCGGCGCTGTCCGGCTCGCAGGCGCCTGGCCTGACCGACGCCTCGCAGAGCCGTGTGCGCACCGGATCCGCCGAACCGACCGACCCCCCGGCCGGTGACTCCGCGACCGGCGACTCCCCGTACTACACCGAACTGCCGCCCCTGCAAACGCCCGTGCCCCCGGACCCGGACGGCGGCGAGACCCAGCCGCCGATCGGGACCGGCGAGGCGGAAGCGGGCATACCCGCCACCGTCCTGGACGCGTACAAGAAGGCCGAAGCGGCCCAGCGCGCCCGGCGGCCCGGCTGCAACATCTCCTGGCAGCTGCTCGCCGCCATCGGCAAGGTCGAGTCCGGCCAGGCCCGCGGCGGCCGCGTCGACGCGAACGGCACCACGCTGTCGCCGATACTCGGCCCCGTACTCGACGGCAACGGCTTCGCCAACATCACCGACACCGACGGCGGCGCGTACGACGGTGACACCAGGTACGACCGCGCGGTCGGGCCCATGCAGTTCATCCCGTCCACCTGGGCGACCTGGGGGCGGGACGGCAGCGGCGACGGCCGGAAGGACCCCAACAACATCTATGACGCCGCGCTCGCCGCGGCCGCCTACCTGTGCGCGAACGGCCGCGACCTGTCCGTCCAGGGCGACCTGCGCCAGGCGATCCTGAGCTACAACCGCTCGGAGGAGTACCTCGCCACGGTCCTGTCCTGGCTCGAGTACTACCGCAAGGGCACCCACGAGGTGCCGGACGGCACCGGCGTACCGCCGCGCGACCGCAGCGACGCCAAGGGCAACGGCGGCGGAGACAAGGGCGGCAGCGGCGACAAGCGCGGCGGCGACGCCAAGGGCGACGGCGGCGACAAGCGCGGCAGCGGCAAGAGCAAGGGCGGAGACAAGAGCGGCGGCGGCGACAAGAACAAGGGCAAGGGCGACGGCAAGCCGTCGCCTTCCCCCACCCCTTCGCCCTCCTCTCCCTCGCCGAAGCCGGGCAAGACCAACAAGCCGGGCACGTCGCCCAGCCCGAGCCCCTCGCCGTCGAAGCCCGAGACCTCCGAGCCGACCGACCCCGGCTTCACCGACGAGTCTCCGAAGCCGAAGCCGATCTGGCCGCCCAAGCCGTCCCCTGAGCCGACGCCCGAGCCGGAGCCGACTCCGAAGCCCGAGCCGACGCCTGAACCGACACCCGAACCCGAGCCGGAGCCGACCCCGGAGCCGACACCTGAGCCGGAGCCGACCCCGGACCCCGAGCCGACCCCGGACCCGGAGCCGACCCCGGACCCGGACCCGGACCCGACCGCGCCCGCCGACCAGGTCGACCGCCTCGTGGACGCCGACACCGGGCCGCTCACCGCCACCGAGGGCGCCGAGTTCACCGAGCGGCCCAGCGTGCAGGCCCGTGACGCCGACGGCGAGGGCGTGGCCGGGGTCGAGGTGACGTTCGAGATCGTCGGTGACACGGACAGCACGTTCGCCGACGGCGCGACCAGCGTGACGGTCGTCACCGACGCCCGCGGCCTGGCCGCCGCCCCGGTCCTGACGGCGGGAACGCGGACCGGCGAGTTCACGGTCCGCGCCACCGTCGACGGCCGCACGCTCGACGCCGTGGACTACATCGCGACCGTCACCGCCCGCCCGGCCGACACCCTCGCCAGGACCGGCGAGGAGGAGCTGACCTGCGCGCCGGGCGGCGAGTTCGCCGACGCGGTCGAGGTACGGGCGACGCTGGACGGCGAGGCCGCGGCGGGCGTCACGGTCACCGCCACCATGATCAAGTCACTGGAGGAGCCGGACGAGAACGACGGCGGCCCCTACTTCAAGGACGCCGACGACGACCCGGTCCGCACACTGCGGGACGTGAAGACCGACGAGAACGGTGTGCTCACCCTGCCCCGGATGTACGCGGACGACGCCGAAGGGACCTACCTGCTGCGCCTCGACGCGCCCGGCGGCGTCACCCTGACCATCGAGCTCACGGTCGCCTGACCACCCCCGGCGTCCCGCGCGCCGGACCGACACCGACACCTACATCGACACCGCCCCCGCCGCCCGTCCTGAGCGGCGGGGGCGGTGCGACGTGTTCTCATCTCACCCCCGCGTTGCTACGGTGCCCCCGCCCTGACGCCGCGAAAGCCACTCGGGAGGCCGATATGCGCGCGCTCATCGCCGCCGCAGTGGGGCTCGCGGCCGCACTCGGCCTGGTCTTCGCCCTCACGGCCGTCGGCGCGCCCGCGGGCGAGACCTCTCCCAAACCGATGCTCACCACCGTGCCGCCCGAGAGCCCCTGACGGGCGTACGCCGGATCCCCGCCTGCCCGCCCCGCACCCACTCACCGAAGGGGGCGCCGCGATGCGCCGCAAGGCCAGCCTCATCCTTCTCGCCTTCGCCGTCTTCTTCGCCGCGCTCTCCCCGCTGCTGCGGTTCTACGCCTTCCCCCGGCTGGCGAAGATCCCGCCGGGCCAGTACCAGGAGATGGTGCTCGAGGCGAAACCGGCCACCCTCATCGACTACGGCACGATGCGGCCCAAAAAGGTCGACAAACTCTCCATCGTGCAGACCCTCAAGGGCAACGTCGAGGAGGCCGAGCGGATCGGGGAGCGCACCGGCCGCGATGTCGTCGTCTGGGACGCCCTCGCCTACGCCGAGGGCCCGGACGGCGAGATGGTCTCCAAGATCCCCGAGCGCTACATCTTCGACGCGCACACCCAGCAACCCGTACACGACAAGACCGAGATGGCGGACGGGCACGAGGTCAAACGCGAGGGCATCGAGTTCAAGTGGCCCTTCCTGACCGAGAAGCGCGACTACGCCTACTTCGACATGCGGGTCCGTGATTCGGCGCCGATCCACTATCGGGGCACCCGGAACTTCCGCGGCCTGGAGGTCTATTACTTCGAGCAGACCATCCCCTGGACCCAGGTCGACTACCCGTCCGTCATGCCGGTCAAGGGCATCACCGCGGAGTCACTGGCCGAGACCGGCACCGAACTCTGGTACACCACGGTCCGTAAGTTCTGGGTCGAGCCGGTCACCGGCGCGCCCGTGTACGGCGAGGAGATCCACCGGGAGGAGATGCGCGGCGGGGCCCTGCTCGGCGACCGCGACAAGGTCACCGCGTTCGCGGGGCATGTCAAGATGCGCGAGGACTACATCAGGTCGACGGTCGACCTGGTCAAGTCCCAGCGGCAGCTGGTGCTCCTGATGACCAGCTACCTGCCGTGGGGCTTCCTCGGCCTCGGAGCCGCGCTGCTCACGCTCGCGCTGACCCTGGAGGCGCGCGCCCGCCGCCCAAGCACTCCGGGGTAGGCCCCCAGACCCCCACCCGATCCCCGCGCAGCCCCATCGCCGTCCGCTCGAACGCCGGGTGCGCCGGGCTGCCCCGGACCGGGGCGAGGCCGCAGCCACGCCGCACGGCGAACTCCACCGCGCCGAGCCCCCGCAGGGGCTGGGCGGTCCATCAGCGACACCGCCGCAGGGCCGGGCCGCCCCTGCGTCGACTGCGCCCGCGCCGTATGGCGGGCACCCCCGACCCGCCCACGCGCCGGGCCGTCTGAGGGTCGGGGTGCTGCCAGGGGAGCCGAGTGGTCGGAGGGACGAGCCGTCCGGGGCGGGCAGGGCCCATGGGCCAGGCTGCCGGGGGGCCGGGCCGCCGCTCCGAGCCCAGGCCAGGCGCCCGCAGGCGCAGGTGGAGCCAGGCCGCCCGCGTGCGTGGGGCCCCGTGCGCCAGGCCGTGGGGGACGTCCGGGGTCAGCGGGTGGGGCGTGGGCGGTTGGGGCGGTGGGTCGGGGGCGCTGTCGTCGGGTCTTCGGGCCAGGGGTGCTTGGGGTACCGGCCGCGCAGCTCGGCTCGTACGCCGCGGTACCCGTCGCGCCAGAAGGACGCCAGATCGGCGGTGACGGCCGCCGGACGCCCGGCGGGCGACAGCAGATGAACGAGCACCGGCACCCCGTCCGCGATCCGCGGCGTCTCGGTGAGCCCGAACATCTCCTGCACCTCCACCGCGAGTACGGGCCGCTCGGGATTCCCGTAGTCGACCCGGATCCGCGAGCCGCTCGGCACCTCGATCCGCTCGGGCGCGAGCTCGTCCAGCCTGGCCGCGTCCCCGCTGGCCCACGGCAGCAGACGGCGCAGCGCCTGACCGGCCTCGATCCGGGCCAGGTCGGCCCGCTTGCGCGCCTGGGACAGCTCCGGCTCCAGCCAGGCGTCCACGCGCGCGTGAAGCGCGTCGTCCGCCACATCCGGCCAGGGCTCCCCGAACCGCTCACGCAGAAACGCCAGCCGCTGCCGCAGGGTCTCCGCGTCCCTGGTCCACCGCAGCAGCCTGCCCGGACCCTCCTGCCGCAGCCCCTCCAGCAGCGCCGCCCGGACGAGCGCGGGCTCGGGCCGCGACAGGGGCCGCACCGCCAGCTCGACGGCGCCCAGCCGCTCCACCCGCCTGGCCACCACGTCACCGCCCGACCAGGCGACCTCGTCGCCCTCCGTGTACAGCGCGGCGGCGGTACCCCGTACGGTGTCCTCGTCCACGGCCGCCCCCAGCCGCACCCGCGCGTGCGCGGACCCCACGGGCCGGTCGGCGACCGCGACGGCCAGCCACGTCGCGCCGTGCAGCCCCGAGCCGGCGCCCACCTCCGCGGCGGTCCCGGAGGCCATCAGGAAGGCTCCGCCGCCCCGCGCCCGCGCGACCCGCTCCGGGAACGCCAGCGCGACCACCGCCCCGGCCGCGTACGCCTCACTCGCCTCACCCGCCTCGCTCCCCGCACCCTCCGCGCCCTCGGCGGAGCGGTCGGCGAGGGCCACGGCCAGCCGACGGGACTCCGCCTGCCAGCGCGCCGCGTACGCGTCGCCGCCGCGGCGTGCGGCGCGCCAGGCGGCTACCAGGTCGTCCCCGTACTCGCGCGGCGGCTCCTCGCTCAGCAGGGCGACCAGCTCGGCCGCGCGCCGGACGCCGACACGTGGCGCGCCGTCCAGCAGGGCGCGCGCCAGCCGCGGATGCAGGCCGATACGGGACATCCGTACGCCCCGCTCGGCGGCCTGGCCGGTGGCCGGGTCGACGGCGCCGACGGCCCGCAGGGTCTCGCGCGC
>NZ_JBTVYK010000070.1:0-31595 GCF_054788135.1 Streptomyces sp. O3 | reverse complement strand
GCTGACGTGTAGCGTCGGGGGGGCTCGGTTTTGTGTATACGAGCCCGCGCGCCGCCCGCGCGCTGGCCGCGGGGATCGCGGCCACCGCGGCGCTCGTCGAGATCGAGATCGCGGTGGTCGGCGGGGGAGTGGCAGCGGCGGGCGAGATCCTCTTCGCCCCGCTGCGCCGCGCCCTGCGCGACTACGCGACCCTGTCGTTCGTCCGCGACCTGACGGTGGTACCGGCCAGGACGGGCACGGACGCGGGCCTGGTCGGCGCGGCCGCGGCGGCGCTGACCGCTGGCCGCCAGGCGCGCCCGGCGGCCGTCCCTCACGGGGACTGAGAGCTCACCAAGCCTACGGTGTGAGCGAGTTGGGCGGCGGCGTGGGCGAAGAACGCCGCCCGGTCCTCGACGACCCGGTGGAACTGGCCGAACAGCTCGAAGGAGATCAGGCCGAACAGCTGCGACCACGCGGCGACCAGCGCCAGGGCCGCCGCCGGAGGCAGGTCGGGCGCGAACTCGGCGGCCAGCCGCTCGGCCTCCGGGCGCACCTCGTCGGGCAGCCGCGGTACGGCGAGGCCCGCGCCCTGGTGGGCGTCGCGGGCGAGGGAGATCAGCAGCAGGCCCACCCGCGCCGCGGGACCGGCCGTGTCGCGGGGGGCGGCGTATCCGGGCACGGGCGAGCCGTAGATGAGCGCGTACTCGTGTGGGTGGGCGAGCGCCCAGGTGCGGACGGCACAGCAGACGGCGACCCAGCGCCGCGCGGGGGCGCCGCCGTCGGTCGCGGCGTGCGCGGTTTCGGCGGCCTCGCCCACGGCGTCGTAGGCGTCGATGATGAGGGCCGTCAGGAGGGCGTCCCGGCTGGGGAAGTAGCGATAGAGCGCCGATGAGGCCATGCCGAGCTCACGGGCGACGGCGCGCAGCGACAGTTTGGCCGCTCCGTCGGCGGCGAGCTGTCGGCGGGCCTCGTCCTTGATGGCCGCGGTGACTTCGCCGCGGGCGCGCTCCCTGGCGCCTCGTGTGCTGCTCATGGGCCCAAGTCTGCCAGAGCACCGCACCGAGATCAGAGCACTGCACGCAAATGAGAGCACTGCTCTTGATTCGGCTCACGGCACTGTGGAACACTGCTCGCAAGCGAGAGCAGTGCTCACATTTCTGGAGGCCGCCATGCCGACACCATCCGCCGCATCCGCCGCGTCATCCGCCACGCCGTCGCCGTCGCAGCCGTACTACCTCAAGGCCGGGCCCGTCGCCACGCGCCTGAACGGCTTCGTCGGCTGGCTCGCCCGCCACGGGATCAGCCTCCAGGGCTCCGCCGAACTCTCCGTCGTCGGCCGTAAGAGCGGCCGCCTCCAGCGCGTCCCGGTCAACCCGCACACCCACGAGGGCGCCCAGTACCTGGTGTCCGCCCGCGGCCACTCCCAGTGGGTGCGCAACATGCGCGCCGCGGGCGGCGGCGAGCTGAGGACCGGTCGCAAGGTCCGCGCGTTCACGGCCGTCGAGATCCCCGACGACCTGGCGAAGGCCCGGATCCTGCGCACCTATCTGGAGCGCTGGGGCTGGGAGGTCAACGGCTACTTCCAGGGCGTGACGGCGGCCTCGACCGACGCGGAGATCCTCGCGGCCGCACCGGACCACCCCGTCTTCCGGATCACTGTCCGGAAGTGACCTCGGCTCCGGCCCCGGCCCCGCCAGCCTCGCCGGTCTCCCCAGCCTCCCCGGCCCCCGTACCGGCCCCCGCGCCGCTCGCGCGCCCGCCCTGGGCCTGCGACCGGTCCAGTACGTGCATCGCGCGCCTGGCCAGCGGATAGTCCCGGACGATCTCGGCGAGCGTGGTCGAGCCACGCACGATCCGCGTGAACGCCGTCCACGCGGGCCTGAACCCCGTCACGGCGGCGTGCACCGCCCCCGGCCGCCGCGCGAACGCGGCGAGCAGCCGCCGTCCCATGCTCATCTCCACGCCGAGCCCCGCCTTGATCGCGAAGGCGTAGTTCTGCGCCTGGCGGCGCGCGTCCACCGCGTCCTGCGCCTCGGAGATCCGAACCGCCCATTCCCCCGCGAGCCGCCCCGACCTGAGGGCGTACGAGATGCCCTCCCTGGTCCACGGTTCGAGCAGCCCCGCCGCGTCCCCGCACACCAGGACCCGGCCGCGGGAGAGCGGCGAGTCGTCGGCGCGGCAGCGCGTCAGATGCCCGGACGAGACGCTCGGTTCAAAGCCCGCGAGGCCGAGCCGCCCGATGAAGTCCTCCAGATAGCGCTTGGTGGCCGCGCCGTCGCCGCGCGCCGAGATCACCCCGACGGTGAGCGTGTCCCCCTTGGGGAACACCCAGCCGTAGCTGCCCGGCAGCGGCCCCCAGTCGATCAGCGCCCGGCCCGCCCAGTCCTCGGCGACGGGCGCCGGGACCGGGATCTCCGCCTCCAGGCCGAGATCCACCTGGTCGAGCCGCACCCCGACATGGGCCCCTATCCGGCTGGCGCTGCCGTCGGCGCCGACGACCGCGCGGGCCAGCACGGTCTCGCCGTCGTTCAGGACGACGGCGACCGTACGGCGGTCGGGGACGGCCGGTCCGTGCTGCTCCACGCGCGCGACCGTCGCGCCGGTGCGCAGCTCGGCGCCGGCCTTCTCGGCCGCCTCGACCAGGCGCTGGTCGAACTCGGGACGGTTGACGAGCCCGAAGAGCATCTGCCGGGAGCGGCGGGTACGGGCGAAGCGCCCGTCCAGCGAGAAGGTCACCGCGTGCACCCGGTCGCGCAGCGGCAGGTCGAAGCCGGGCGGCAGGGCGTCGCGCGAGGGCCCGATGACCCCGCCGCCGCAGGTCTTGTAGCGGGGCAGCTCGGCCTTCTCCAGGAGCAGGACGCGGCGCCCGGCGACCGCCGCCGCGTAGGCGGCGCTGGCGCCCGCGGGACCGGCGCCGACCACCACGACGTCCCACACCCGCCGGGTGTCGTCCGCCGCCTGCCCGGCCGAACTCCCGGCCGCCTGCCCGGCGGCGCGCTCGTCAGGGTCCTCGCTGGGGTTCTCGTTCGGGTGCCCGGTGGGGTTCTCGCTGCTCACGTGGTCTGCCGCTCCCGGTCAAGCTCGCTGCCGCTGCTGTCCACGGCATCCTACGGCGGGAGTCCGCGGACAGGCCCTCGGGCCGCCGTGCCCCCGCTGTGGGAGGATCGGCACCGCATTCGCCGTGCTCACCAGCACCGTACGTACCACGTCGCACCCACGAGGAGCGTGCCCATGCCGTCCCGCCAGATAGCGGAAACCGTCGCCTCGCTCATGCCGCGAGCCAAGGCCGAACTGGCCGAACTGGTGGCGCTGAAGTCCGTCGCGGACTTCGAGCAGTTCCCGAGGAGCGAGAGCGAGGCCGCCGCGAGCTGGGTGGCCGACGCGCTGCGCGCCGAGGGCTTCACGGATGTGGCGCTGCTCGACACCCCGGACGGCACCCAGTCCGTCTACGGTTTCCTGCCGGGACCCGAGGACGCGCCGACGGTCCTGCTGTACGCGCACTACGACGTGCAGCCTCCGCTGGACGAGGCGGCCTGGGTCACCCCGCCCTTCGAGCTGGTCGAGCGGGACGGCCGCTGGTTCGGCCGCGGCACCGCCGACTGCAAGGGCGGTGTGCTGATGCACCTGCTCGCGCTGCGCGCCCTGAAGGCGAACGGCGGGGTCCCGGTGAGCGTGAAGTTCATCGCGGAAGGCTCCGAGGAGCAGGGCACCGGAGGCCTTGAGCGGTACGCCGAGGCGCACCCCGAACTCCTCAAGGCCGACTCGATCGTCATCGGCGACAGCGGCAACTTCCGGGTCGGCACGCCGACGGTCACCTCGACGCTGCGCGGGATGACCCTGCTGCGGGTCCAGGTGGACACCCTGGAAGGCAATCTGCACTCCGGGCAGTTCGGCGGCGCGGCGCCCGACGCGCTGGGCGCGCTGATCCGCGTACTGGACTCGCTGCGCGCCGAGGACGGTTCGACCACGGTGGACGGGCTCACCGGGGACCAGACCTGGGACGGGCTGCAGTATCCGGAAGACGGCTTCCGCGCCGACGCCAAGGTGCTGGACGGCGTGCGGCTGATCGGCTCCGGCACCGTCGCCGACCGCATCTGGGCGCGCCCCGCGGTCACGGTCCTCGGCATCGACTGCCCGCCGGTGCTCGGCGCGACCCCCTCGGTGCAGGCGAGCGCCCGTGCCCTGGTCAGCCTGCGGGTGCCGCCGGGCGTGGACGCCGCCGACGCCACCAAGCTGCTGCGCGCCCACCTGGAGGCGCACATCCCGTGGGGCGCGCGGATGGTGATCGACCAGATCGGCCAGGGCCAGCCGTTCCGCGCGGACACCGCGAGCCCGGCGTACGCGGCGATGGCCGAGGCCATGCGGGTCGCCTATCCGGGCGAGGAGATGCGGTACGCGGGCCAGGGCGGGTCCATTCCGCTGTGCAACACCCTGGGCGCGCTCTACCCGGATGCGGAGATCCTGCTCATCGGGCTGAGCGAGCCGGAGGCGCAGATCCACGCGGCGAACGAGAGCGTGTCCCCGGACGAACTACGGCGGCTGTCGGTGACGGAGGCGCTGTTCCTGCGCAACTACGCGGCGAGCCTGGCCTCTTGAGACCGCCGCGCCGCTAGAGCCCGTACGCGGCGGGCTGAACTCGTATGGTCGGCCCATGAGCTGCTGCCCGCGCCCGGCCGCACGGACGGCAGTATCGCGCTCCATCTGCCGCGCCACGGCGTGCTGTCCACCGGTGACGCCATCGCGGCGTCACCGGTCGACGGGCAGATGATGCTCGGCGTGTTCAACCTGGACCGGGAGCGGGCCGCCGCCTCGTTCCGCGCGCTGGCGGCCCTGGAGTCCCAGACGGCCTGCTTCGGGCACGGCGACCCGGTCACCGATAACGCCTCAGCGGTCCTGCGGGCCGCGGCCGCCGCTCAGCCGACGGGCGCCCCATCCTCAAGGTAGAGCGGCGCGCCCCGCTCCCGTGCGCGCAGGGCCCAGCGCAGCCGCTCGTAGCGCACCGGGGGCAGCATCCGGGCGGCCTCCTCCTCGCTGGCGAAGCGGCAGCCGCGCAGTTCGGGCCCTGGCAGCAGGAGGCGCTCGGCGGCCCGGCTGTCGAGCCGTCCGCCGTCGAACAGCAGCCGCATCCCGCCGAATCCGGGCGGCCGCGGCGGCTCCCAGTCGACGACGAGCAGTCCGGGCGCCCGGTCGAGGCTAAGGCCGGTCTCCTCGGCGACCTCGCGTACGCCCGCGCGGGCGGGAGCCTCGCCGGGTTCGACGACCCCGCCGGGGAACTCCCAGCCCGCCTTGTAGGTGGGGTCGACGAGCAGGACGCGGTCCCGCTCGTCGAAGAGGAGCACCCCGGCGGCGACGGTCTCAGCCGTGGGCTCGGGGGTCTGCACGATGTCGCAGGCCCCCGCGTCCGAGGTGCGGACGGCGTCGGCGATCCGCTCGGCCGTACGCCGAGGGGTGAGCGCGCTGGTGTCCAGGACATAGGCGTCGGCGGCCAGCCAATCGCCGAGCGCGGCGCGGTATGGCTGAATGTGGTCGTCCCGCTCGCCCCGCTCGCCCCGCTCGTCCGGCTCGTCTCGCTGGTCCGGCTCGTCCGGCGCCGTCCCGCGCCGGGCGACGCGGGCGCGCAGGATCGTTTCCGCCGGGCTGAGCAGCACATGCCGTACCGCGATCCTGCGGGCGGCGAGCCCACCGAAGATCTCGTCACGGTAGTCCTGCCGCAGCAGCGTCATGGGGACCACGAGCACCCCGCTCACCTCGGCGAGCAGCGCGGCGGCGGTGTCGACCACGAGGCGGCGCCAGATAGCCAGGTCCTGGTGGTCGTCCACTTCGTCGAGGTGTTTGGGCGGCAGCAGGTGCGGCAGGGCCGCGCCGATGACCTCGGGGTCGAAGAGCGTGCTGTTCGGGATCAGCTCGATCAGTTCTCGTGCGGTGGCCGACTTGCCCGCACCGAACGCGCCGTTTATCCAAACGATCACGGTTACCCCTCCTGAGTGGGACCCATGTGGCTTGCCCGCTGCACCCGCGTGCGGAAACCACGGCCCGGTGGATCAGGCCGGGTCGCCGGCCGCCCCGCGGAAGGGGGCCAGGACCGTCCGTCCGCCGTCCACATGCTCGGCGAGCGTGTGGAAGGCAGCGGAGCAACGACCGAGCAACTCGACCAGCGAGGCACGCTCATCGGCCGTGAAAGCGTCACCGAGCCGACGCTCGATTTCCACCGCCGCGGCGTCGGCGACGGCCAGCGTCCGCTCCCCGTCGGCGGTGAGCCGGGTCTCGGTGGCGTTGCGGTGATAGGGGTGGGGGGTCCGGCTGACCAGGCCCTTGCTCTCCAGGTTCACCAGGATCGTCGCGATGGTCTGCGGGGTGACGAGACACAGCCGGGCGAGCGCGGCCGCCGACGCGCCGGGGTTCTGCGCCAGCACCACCAGCACCGTGTACTGCGGAACGGTGAGCCCCGCGGGCTTCAACGCCGCCTGCTTCAGGGCGATGAGCTCCTGTTCCACCCGCTTGATGTGGTGGCCCAAACGCTCGGTGACTGGCATCTGCATGGCGGCATGGTACCCACCCGCTGTTTTATCGGCAGAGTATTGGCTCTTGCCAGAGTTCTGGCTATGGTGGCGGCTGGGAGGGCCGCCAGGCCGTCGGATGCCTTCAAGACCGTGGGGACGCTCTATGGCGCCAGAGAACAGCACGTCACCAGCACACGAGTTAACCGAGCTTCCGGGACGCCGATCGGTCCTGGTCGCCGGCGCGGGGGTGGCCGGAGCCGCCGCCCTGGCCGCGCCCGGACGAGCCGCCGCGGCCCAGAGCCGCGCGGCCGCGGAAGCCGCCGAAGCCGCCGGAACCGGGAGCACCGGGGCGGCTGAGGCGGCCGGGGCCGCGCCCCGCACCGCCACCGTGGCGCTCGTCGTCAACGGGCGCGCCCAGAAGATCGAGGTCGACGTCCGCGCCAGCCTGCTGGACACGCTGCGCGAGCGGATCGGGCTCACCGGCCCCAAGAAGGGCTGCGACCAAGGCGCCTGCGGGGCCTGCACGGTCCTGGTCGACGGCCGCAGGACGGTGTCCTGTCTGACCCTGGCCGTGATGTACGAGGGGCGCGCGGTGACCACGGTCGAGGGCCTGGCCCAGGGCGGCGAACCGCACCCGATGCAACGGGCGTTCATCGAACAGGACGGCTTCCAGTGCGGGTTCTGCACGTCCGGGCAGATCGTGTCGGCCGTCGGCCTGCTGGCCGAGTCGC
The DNA here is from genome assembly GCF_054788135.1 of Streptomyces sp. O3. Lineage (NCBI taxonomy): Bacteria > Bacillati > Actinomycetota > Actinomycetes > Kitasatosporales > Streptomycetaceae > Streptomyces > Streptomyces sp. O3. The sequence goes on along the minus strand of NZ_JBTVYK010000070.1, from coordinate 24,385 downwards.
CCGACGTGCCCGCCGAACAGGTGCCCGAGCTGATGAGCGGCAACCTGTGCCGATGTGCCGCCTACCCGCACATCACCGACGCGATCGCGCAGGCCAGGCAGGCGACGACGCGAACGGCGCAGCGCACGCGAAAGCCCCTCAAGCCGCGGAAGAAGGGAGCCTGAGCGTGCGGACGTTTCACTACTCCCGGCCGCGCGAGGTCTCGCAGGCCGTCGCGCTGCTCGCCGCGGACCCCGACGCGCGGGTGATCGCGGGCGGCACGGACCAGGTCACGCTGCTGCGCGACGGCGTCCGCGCGCCGTCCCGGCTCGTCGACATCGGCGACCTGCCGTGGGACCGGGTCCAGTGGCGGCGGGACGGCGGCGTGCGGATCGGCGCGCTGTGCCGCAACGCGCCGCTGGACGCCCGGCTCGGCGAGCGCTATCCGCTGCTGGCGCAGGCGTTGGCGTCCGGCGCCTCGCCGCAGATCCGCAACATGGCCAGTTTCGGCGGCAACCTGCTCCAGGGCGTGCGCTGCCCGTATCTGCGCGCGGGCGACTTCCCGTGCAACCGGCGTGATCCCGGTTCGGGCTGCGCGGCCGTGGACGGCGACAGTTCGCACCACGCGGTGTTCGGGGCCAGCGAGTCCTGTGCGGCCGTGCACCCTTCGGACCTGGCGGTAGCCCTGCGGGCGCTGGACGCCGCCGTACGGGTGGTGGGGCCGGACGGACGCCGGACCATCCCGATCGACACGCTGCACCGGCTCCCCGGCGGCGCGCCGCACCGCGAGCACACCCTCCGGGCGGGCGAGCTGATCGAGTCCGTGGAGCTGCCGCCGCAGCCGAGGGGACGGCGCTCCCGCTACCTCAAGTTCCGCGACCGCGCGTCCTTCGCCTTCGCGTTGGTGTCCGCCGCGGTGGTCGTCGACCTGGCGGACGGCGAGGTGCGGCGCGCCCGGATCGCCCTCGGCGGCGTCGCGCCCAAACCCTGGCGCTGCACGGCGGCCGAGAAGGCGCTGACCGGACGGGAGCTGACCGAGTCCACGATCGCGGCGGCCGCCCGTGCGGCGACCGAGGGGGCCGCGCCGCGCCCCGACAACGCGTACAAGGTGACCCTGATCAGCCGGGTCGTCCGCCGCGCCCTGACCGAGCTGGGAGGCCGCTGATGGCAGGCAGTGCTCAGGGAACCAGCGGAGAGGCCCCCTGGGAGGACCCGCTCGGCGCCGGGCTCGCACGGGTCGAGGGCCCCGACAAGGTCACCGGGCGCGCCGTCTACTCCGGTGACGTCCGGCTGTCCGGGATGGCGCACGCCGTCATGGTGACCAGTACGGAGTCCGCGGGCCGGGTCCGCCGCGTCGACACCCGCGAGGCCAGGGCCGCGGACGGCGTGCTGGCCGTACTGACCCATCGCGACCGGCCCCGGTGGACGGCCGAACCCCCGGTTCCCTACGCCGCCGAACCCCGGCTGCCGCTGGCCGACGACCGCGTCCACCACGCGGGCCAGTGCCTGGCCCTGGTCGTCGCCGAGAGCCTCGAACAGGCACGCCACGCGGCCGCCCTGGTCCGGATCGACTACCGGACCCGGAAACCGGTGCCCACCCTGGACGCGGCGCTGCCGCACGCGTATGTGCCCACCGACAGCCCGTACTTGGTGCTCGGTGAGCCCGAGTCGCTGCGCGGGGACCCGGAGAGCGCCCTGGACCGGGCCCCGGTGAGGATCACCGGACGCTACCGTACCGCGGCGCTCTCCCACGCCCCGATGGAGCCGCACTCCACGCTCGCCGTGTGGCGGGGCCGGGAACTCACGCTGTACGACTCAAGCCAGGGCGTGTTCCGCCACCGACCGGCCGTGGCCGCCGTGTTCGGGCTGGAGGAACACCAGGTCCGCATGGTCTCCTCGCTCATCGGCGGCGGGTTCGGCACCAAGGCGTTCGTCTGGGCGCACACCCTGCTCGCGCCGCTCGCCGCACGCGCCGTGGGCCGCCCGGTGCGGCTGACCATCGACCGCAGACAGGTGTTCGAGGGGACCGGCAGCATGCCCGAGACGCTCCAGCACCTGCGCCTCGGCGCCGACCGGCACGGCAGGCTGCGGGCGATCACCCACGACAGCGTCAACCCCACCTCGTTCACCGTGGACCGCCACGAGACCACCGCCCACTGCGTACGGGCCATGTACGCGGTACCGCACCTGCGGACCACCACCAAAGTGGCGCGGGTCAACACCGCGACCTCGACCTCCATGCGGACCCCCGGCGACAGCCCCGGCATGTTCGCCCTGGAGTCGGCCATGGACGAACTCGCGTACGCGACCGGCCTGGACCCCGTGGAGGTGCGCCGCCGCAACTACGCGGACACCCACCCGGAGAGCGGAAAGCCGTGGGGCGGCAACCGGCTGCTCGACTGCTACACGCTCGGAGCGAAGGTGTTCGGCTGGGACCGGCGCGAGCACCGGCCGCGCTCCATGCGGGACGGCGACGACCTGATCGGCTGGGGAATGGCGTCGGCGATCCGCGTCGAACACGCCGTCCGCGCCCGCGCGGTGGTGGAGATCCGCCGGGACGGCACCGCGGAGATACGCACCGGCACCGTGGAGATCGGCGGCGGCACCCTGACCACGATGGTGCAGGTGGCCGCGTCCGGGACCGGGGTGCCGCCCGCGCGGATCGGGATCCGCTCCGGCGACACCGACCTGCCCGCGGCCGCGCAGACCTTCGGCTCGCGCACGTCGGGCAGCACCGGCAGCGCCGTACACCTCGCGGCCGCCGACGCCCGGCGCACCGCGATCCGGCTCGCCGTCGCGGACCGCGGCTCGCCGCTGTACGGGCGGGCCGAGGACGCCGTCGAAGCCGCCGACGGACGGCTGTTCCTGCGGGACGACCCCGCGCGCGGCGAGACCTACGCGGCACTGCTCTCCCGGCAGGGCAAGCGCGCGGTCCGCGGCACGGGCGACTTCATTCCGCCCGAGGACCAGCCGTCCGCGCTGTCCACGTTCGGCGCGCACTTCACGGAGGTACGCGTCGACCGCGATCTGCCGCGGGTGCGCGTCACCCGGCATGTCGGCGTCTTCGACTGCGGACTCGTCCTGAACGCGAAGACCGCGCGCAACCAGGCCCAGGGCGGCATCATCTACGCACTGGGCGGCGCCCTGATGGAACGCCTCATGCCCGATCCGGTCTCCGGCCGGATGGTCAACCCCGCCCTCACGGACTACCACGTGCCCGTGCACGCCGACATCGGGCGCGTCGACGCTCGCTTCGTCGGCGAGGCCGAACACGGGACCAACCCGCTGGGCGCGAAGGGACTCGGCGAGGTCTGCGCGGTGGGCGTGGCCCCGGCCGTCGCCAACGCGGTCTTCCACGCCACCGGGCTGCGGATCCGCGAACTCCCGCTGACCCCCGAGAAGCTGCTCGCGGCGGAACGACAGGCCGACCGCCCGCCGCGGTAGCGGCCGGAGGAACTCCTGCGGGAGCGCGAGGTGGCGACCGTGCCCCACCGGTCGTCCTCGCCTACGAGTCGGGGCTGGTACGCCCCGGCTGGCTCGGCTGACCGTCCAGGCCGCCCGCGCTCTCGCTCTCGCCCGCGCGCTCTCGCTCGGTCTGCCGGAACCGCCGGAGCACCCCGGCCACCCGGACCGCGAACACCACCGGCACCACGACGGCAGCCGCGCCTCGCAGCGCGGTCTCCGCCCACCCCGGCAGGGTGAACAGCACCGTGGGTCCGGCGACCACGCCCAGCGTGAGGGCGGCGGCGAGCGCGGCGGAGAGCAGCGCGTAGCCGATCTCCACTGTCATCGCGTCCCGTGCGGCCTGGGTGCGGCGCGATCCGGCACGCATCAGCCTCACACCACGGCCGACGTCTCGCGCCAGAGCCGGGCCAGCTCGGGGTCACCGGTGATGTGCGGCACCGGAGCGCGGTTCCACAGGGCCAGATAGAGCTGTGCGGCGGGCCCGCTCAGCTCACAGTCGCTCGCGCCCGCGTCGCTCCGCTCGGTGACGGGGGTCTGCTCGGAGATGCGAACGGTCCACACCGCGTCCGTGCCCGTGCCCGTGGCCCGGACCCGCAGCACGCCCGGCTGGGCCGACCGTACCCGGCTCTTCGCACGCGAGTGCATACCGCACAGCAACTCGTCGATGCCGTCCACCGCGAAGGCGGCGTCGATGGTGTCCCCGTCCGCGGTGTCCCCGTCCGCGATGTTCCCGTCCGTGCCGCGCAGCGCGGACTGGGAGTCCATCCGGTGCACCGTCGTCTCATGGGCCTGCCGCCGCGCCCAGAACGCCAGCGGCGACGGCGCGGGCAGAAACGTCCAGCACTCCACATCGGCGGGCGCGTCCTGCAGCACGGTCACCAGCCGGGCATGCCCCGCACGGAACCAGGCGAGCAACTCGGCGCCGTCCAGCTCGGGTTCCCCGTCGCCGGGCCGGGGCGAACGGTGGCCTTCGGCCACGAACGCGGTGGCCCAGCGGTGCACCATTCCCGTATGCCGGAGCAGATCGCGCACCCGCCAGCCGGGGCAGGTGGGCACGGCGGCCTCGAGACCGGCCAACTCGGCGTTGTCGGCCAGCAGCTGGCCTTCCTTCTCCAGTACGCGAAGGTATTCAGCGATATCCATACCGGGAGTGTGCCTGAGCGCGGGGCCGGACGCGGCGGGATTCCGACGGGTGGAATCCCGGTGTGTCAGCGGTAGTCGTCGGGGTGGTCCTGCATCCATGTGTTGATCTTGTCGCGGGTGCCGATCAGCAGGGACTGGTGCTCCTTGAGATTCTCGAAGGAGCGGTCTCCGTCGAGCGTCCGCCGCAGTTCGGCGATCCACTCGATGGGCTCGGGGAAGTGGCCGGGGCCCTTGGGGTCCGCCTTCATCGCCGCGTCGAGGCCCATCAGTTCGTCATACACGCGGCCGAGGAAGTACGCGCAGTTCCCCGGTGTGCAGGAGTCGTTCAAGGTCGCCTGGAGCGTGGCGAACGCGTCACGGACCAGCTCCACGGGCGGCGTGCGGGTCATGCCGTCCGAGGCCTCGTCGCCCCGCACCTCGTCGCTCGGGGCCCCGTCGGCTGGCTCGTCGGCCGCCCCGGCGGGCGGCGCGGAGCTCTGGGTGCTCTGATCGGCCGGGGCGTTGGTCGTGCTGGTCGTGCCGGTCGTGCCGGTCGTCCGCGCGTCCGTTTCGGCGCCGGACGAGCAGGAGACGGCCAGCGCCGCGAGGAGCAGGACGAACGCGGGGGCACGTCGGGTCAGCGGTCTCAACATAGGGCTCACTCCTGCGAATCGGACATCCGGAAACCGTTCTTCACGTCGGTGAAGACGGGCTTGTGCTGCCGCCACTCGGCCCTCGGCGCCGAGAGATAGATCACGTACTCGTTCCCGCCGGGGCGGCCGAACGCGAGGTCGGACGCGCGCCACTGGCGCGCTCTGCCCTGCCAGACGAACTCCCAGATCGCGGCAGGCAGCCCGCGGAAGCTGGTGCCCTGCATCCGCAGCCGGCGGTAGCCGGGCAGCCTGCCCTCCTGTACGGACCTGGCCTCGTCGTCCTTCCAGCGCTGGAGCGGGTCCGCGCTGGCGAAGTCGACCACGGAGACCCGCAGGCCGACCAGCCCGTCGGGGGAGACATAGGCGATCTCGTTCCGTTCCTCGCCGCCCTCGGGCGTCTTCCGGGTCCAGCCGTCCGGCACGGGGAAGGAGACACCGAGCTCCTCCTCGTGGACCAGGTGGTACCCGTCCGGAACCGGCGGAACCGGCGGATCCGAGGCCTCCGACGCGGGCGAGGCCTCGACGGAGGGCGAAGCCGACGCGGCGGGACGGCTGTCCGGGGACTTCTGGGAGGCCGCGCCGTCCCCGTCCCGCAGGGCGAACGTCGCCGCACCGGCGGCCACCGCCACGGCGACCACGGCGGCGATCCCCCACACGGCCCCGCGACGGCGCCCGCCCCGCACCGGCGGGCCGGAGGCCGCGGACGCGGGCATCGGCGCGGTGGCCGGAGCGAGAGCGGGAGCGGCGGTCGGCCCTCCGGGCCGCGGCCCCACCCCCGAGCCTCCAGCCAGCCCCGCGCCCTCGACCGCGCCTCCGGCCAGCCCCGCGCCCGCGCTCCCGACGACGCCCGAGCCCGCGGCCAGCCCCGCGCTCGCGACTACGCCCGAGCCCAAGCTCTCGACCGCGTCCGTGCCCGCGCTCTCGACGACGCCCGCGTCCCCGGGCGTCGCCAGCGTCGCCGTCTCCGGCGAGGCGGCGGACTCCCGCAGCATCCGCTCCACGTCCGCCAGCGACGGCCGCCGCTCCCCGTCCTTCGTCAGCAGGGCCTCGATCAGCGCCGTCAGCGCCCCGGCCCGCCGCGGCGGCCGCAGCGGCTCGGCGGCGATCGCGTACGCCGTCTCCAGCGCCGTGTCCCGGCGGAACGGGGGCCTGCCCTCGACCGCTTGGTACAGCGTCGCGCCCAGCGACCACAGATCGGACGCGGGTCCGGGCGTGCCGCCCCTGACCCGTTCGGGCGCCACATAGTCGACGGACCCGACGAGCTCGCCCGTCTTGGTGAGCGTGGACGTGCCGCTGGCCTGGGCGATGCCGAAGTCCGTCAGCACCACCCGCCCTTCGTCGCCGAGCAGGACGTTGCCGGGCTTGACGTCCCGGTGCAGCACCCCCGCCGCGTGCGCGGCCCGCAGCGCCGCCGCCATGCCCAGGCCGATCCGGGTCGCCTCGCGCGGCGACACGGTCCCGTCGCGCTTGATGGCGTCGCCGAGCGTCCGCGACGGCACGTACTCCATGACGATGCAGGGCCGTTCGTCGTCGTCCACGACGTCATGCACCACGACCACGTTGGCGTGACTGATCCGGGCCGCGCTGCGCGCCTCGCGTCGGGTGCGCTCGTACAGGGTGGCCAGCTCGTCGGCGGCCAGCTGCGGCGACGCGTGCAGCCGCTTCACGGCCACCTGGCGGCCCAGCAGTTCGTCCTCGGCCCGCCATACGACGCCCATGCCCCCGCGGCCTATGCGCTCCACCAGCCGGTATCGCCCGGCGACGCGCACCGCCTCGTCCCCCGCCACCCTGCGCCCTTCCACCATCCCCGTCCGCCATGAACGCGCCACGATAGCCGGGCGGGCGCGCCCGCTGAGCCCCAGGGGGGTAGGGGATGATGGGGACCATGGGTGAGGAACTGTTTCCCCTTCCCCGTGAGGGGACGCACCGCGACTCCGACGGGGAGTCCGACGCCCTAGTGGTCTCGCTCAGCCTCGGCGACACCTGTGTCTTCCGGTTCGGCAACACCCGGACCCGCGCGAAGCCGTACACGGACATCGAGCTGCGCGGCGGCGACCTCGTCGTCTTCGGCGGGCCTTCGCGGCTCGCCTACCACGGCGTGCCACGGGTATGCGCGCGCACCGGGCCGCCCGGTCCCGGACTGGCCGGTCCTGGACTGGCCGGTCTCGGACTGGCCGGGCGGCTGAACATCACGTTGCGGGTGAGCGGCTTTCCGGCGGCTCAGGGGATCATGGGAGACTCGCCTGCATGAACGGCAAGGCGGAACAGCGCGAAGCGGGGCACGTGTCCACGCGTACCCGGCTGGAGCGAGGGCGCGCTGCACTGGGACCGGCGCTCGAACTCGTCCACACCGGCCGCGCGCCGACCCGTGCCGTCCTCACCGCCGAACTGGGCGTCACCCGCGCCACCGCGGGGGCGGTGGCCGCGGAGCTGGAGGCGCTCGGGCTGATCCGGGTGACGCCCGGAGCCGCCGCCGGATCACAAGGCCGCCCCTCGCACCGGCTGGTCGTCGCCGATGACGGCCCCGTGGTGCTCGCCGCCCAGGTGCACGCCGACGGGTTCCGGGCCGCGCTCGTCGGACTCGGCGGCGAGATCGTCGCCACCGCGCCCGGCTGCGAGACCATCGACGCCGACCCGGCGCGGGTACTCGGCTCCGTCGTCGACGCGGGCGGCGCGCTGCTGCGGGAGACCGGGCGGCGCTGCGTCGGCGCGGGGCTCGCGGTGCCGTCCGCGGTCGCCGAGCCCGAGGGCAACGCGCTCAACCCGCTGCACCTGGCCTGGCCCGCCGGTGCGCCGGTCCGTGAGATCTTCGCCGAGCGGGTGCGCGCGGCGGGCCTGCCCGTACCCGCGTTCACCGGCAACGACGTCAACCTGGCCGCGCTCGCCGAACACCGGCACGGCGCGGGCCTCGGCGCCCGGCACCTGCTGTGCGTGGCCACTGGGCACCGCGGCGTCGGCGGCGCGCTCGTACTCGACGGCCGCCTGCACACCGGCAGTTCGGGACTGGCCCTGGAGGTCGGCCACCTCACCGTCAACCCGGAGGGCCGCCCCTGCCACTGCGGCAGCCGCGGCTGCCTGGACGTGGAGGCCGACCCGCTCGCCTTCCTGACCGCGGCCGGACGGACTCCGGGCCCCGAGGTGAACCTGCTGCAACAGTCCCGCGATCTGCTCCGCAGGGAGTACGCCGACGACCCGCTGGTGCGGCGCGCCGCACAGGAGCTCATCGACCGCCTCGGGCTCGGCCTCGCGGGCCTGGTGAACATCCTCAACCCCGACCGGATCATCCTCGGCGGGCTGCACCGCGAACTCCTGGACGCCGACCCGGAGCGGCTGCGCGCCGTCGTCGCCGACCGCAGCCTGTGGGGCCGCAGCGGCGGCGTCCCGATCCTGGCCTGCACGCTCGACCACAACAGCCTGGTCGGCGCCGCGGAACTGGCCTGGCAGCCGGTGCTCGACGACCCGCTGGGCACCCTGACCGGGTGACTCGGTGACGTAAGCCCCGGGGACCCTGGCGCACGTCGCGGACGGCGGGCCCGGCCCGTGGATTCTGCTCGTCCCGCTGATCTGGGCGGCCGTCGCCGTCGCCATCGGCATGGCACGCTGCTGCGGCGCACCGTCCGGCACGGTCGGCACCGGCCAGGGGGCTCCGTCCCCGGCGACCAGTCGCCGATCTCGCTGCCCGGCCGCCGGTTCGCGGCCGGTGAGGTCGACGAGGACGAGCACTGGCGGCGGCTGGCCGTCCTGGACGAGCGGTTCGGGCCGAGCCGCGCGGGCGGTGCGGCATGACCACCGTCCCGCGTGCCGGCGGGAGAACCGCCGGGCAAGCGGGGTGAGGGCAGGTCACCGCCCGGTCGGCCCACTACGGCCGACCGGGCGGGAGCATAGGGCCGTCCGTCAGACCGGGGCCCGCTGCCCCGTGTTCCGGGCGTCCGCGTAACGTCCGCCCGCGGCCGCCGCGTACACCGGATACGGCGCCGGCGCCAGCGTGCCCGGCGGCGCGGGGAGCGTGAACCAGACGACCTTGCCCGCGGCGCCCTGCGGTCGCACCCCCCAGCTCTCGCTGACCGCGGCGACCATGGCGAGCCCGCGTCCGCAGGTGGCGGACGACTCGGCGTCCCGTAGTTCGGGCAGCCGGGGGTCGTGGTCGTGGACGGAGACCGTGAGCCGCTCGAGCAGCAGCTCGATCTCCACGGTGCACGTCTTGTCCGGCCTGGCGTGCTGGTGGACGTTGGTGAGCAACTCGGTCACGCCGAGTGCGGCAGTGTCGATCAACGGGTCGAGCTGCCAGTAGCGCAATTGCGCGGATACGATTCTGCGGACCTGTCCGATCCGCGACGGCAGGGCCTGGAGCTCCACCGTGCAGTGCCTGCTGGGCTGGCTGATCACGGCTGCGACTCCCCGAATTGAGGTCCGGAAGAAGACGAAGGTGGAAGCCGGGGCGTACATCCCCGAATCCCGCGGTGGCTGCCTGCTGCTGGGGCGGTGGCTGTGGCTGAGTCACAGCGTAACCGCCGATAAACCCTGAGTGACGTGAAACCAGGGTGGCTCAGCGACCGCGGGAGCGCAACTCAGCGTCGGGAGAGCGCCCCACTCGCCCTGCGCACCGCTTCGATGAACCGGCGGACCGTCGGCGGCCCCGACTCGCCTGGCGCGGGGTCGTGTTCACCCAGCGTCAGTGAGTACCGCGTACCGTTGACGGTGGCCTGCGCCCGGTCGTGGGGGGCGAACCACGCCCTGCCCGCCCGGACCGTCTCCAGCGGCGCGCTGTCGATCTCCCGGCCGTAACTGGTCAGCAACTGCAGGCGGCCACCGCTGATCCGCACCTGCCCGGCCCGTGTGAGCGAACGCAGACGCCGCTCGATCCCTACGCCCGTAGCTGTGAACTCCGGCTCCGTCATGCCGCGCGCCCCCTCGTCCCCGCCTGTCGTTCTCGCCTGGTCGCCTTCGTGGCCCTGCTGGGAAGTCTGCCCGCGACGCGCCGCGAACGCCAGGCCTTGCGGCCCAGGTGCCGGACCAAGGTGGCGCTTTGGGGGTGTCAAAGGTGTCTTTATGCAGGTGAGAAGCGTGTGGAAGGTGTCTATGATCGGTGTCGTCCGGCTGTGGCCGTCCGGGTCAGGCAGGAGACGAAGGAGCCGCGCACGGTGAGCACCCCACAGCCTTCAGAGGCCGGTACGGCCCTGGCCACCCTCGATGTCGACCACAGTGATCCGGCCTACCGGGACTGGCTGAAAGAGGCCGTACGCAAGGTCCAGGCGGACGCCAACCGCTCGGCCGACACGCACCTGCTGCGCTTCCCGCTGCCCGAGCGGTGGGGCATCGACCTCTACCTCAAGGACGAGTCGACCCATCCGACCGGCAGTCTCAAGCACCGCCTCGCGCGTTCGCTGTTCCTCTACGGGCTGTGCAACGGCTGGATCAGGCCGGACAAGCCCGTGATCGAGGCGTCCAGCGGCTCGACGGCGGTGTCCGAGGCGTACTTCGCGAAGCTCATCGGCGTCCCGTTCGTCGCGGTGATGCCGCGCACCACCAGCGCCGAGAAGTGCCGTCTGATCGAATTCCACGGCGGGCAGTGCCACTTCGTGGACGACTCGCGCAGAATGTACGAGGAGGCGGCGGCGCTCGCCGTGCGCACCGGCGGCCACTACATGGACCAGTTCACCTACGCGGAGCGGGCCACCGACTGGCGCGGCAACAACAACATCGCCGAATCGATCTACCAGCAGCTGCGTTTGGAACGCTACCCGGAGCCCGCCTGGATCGTCGCCACCGCCGGGACCGGCGGCACATCGGCGACCATCGCGCGCTATGTGCACTACATGCAGCACGACACGCGCGTCTGTGTGCCCGACCCCGAGAACTCCTGCTTCTTCGACGGGTGGACCAAGGGCGACCCGGACGCCGTCAGCGACTGCGGCTCACGGATCGAGGGCATCGGCAGGCCGCGGATGGAGCCGAGTTTCGTACCGGGCGCGATCGACCGGATGATGAAGGTGCCGGACGCGGCCAGCGTCGCCGCCGTACGCGCCCTGGAGCGGGTCATCGGCCGCAAGGCGGGCGGCTCGACGGGCACCGGACTGTGGAGCGCGCTGAAGATCGTCGCCGAGATGGCGGCCGCCGGGCACAGGGGAAGCGTGGTCACCCTGCTCTGCGATCCGGGGGACCGCTACCTCGACAAGTACTACTCGGACGCGTGGCTCGCCGAACAGGGTCTGGACATCACCCCGTACGAGGCCGCGATCGACTCCCTCCTGAAGACGGGCGTCTGGAACGAGTAGCAGGCCCTGCTCCCAGCTGGAGCCCGTACCCGGCCGGTTCCGGCTAGGCCCGGTCCCCGCGGGGCGGCAAGGGCTGTTCCGTCCAGATCACCTTGCCGTCCGGCGTGTAGCGGGTGCCCCAGCGCTCCGCGAACTGGGACACCAGGAACAGTCCGCGGCCTCCTTCGTCGGTGGTCGCCGCCTGCCTCAGATGCGGCGAGGTGCTGCTGTGGTCGGACACCTCGCAGATCAGACTGAGGTCGTGGATCAGGCGTACCCGGATCGGGCCGTTGGCGTAGCGGATCGCGTTGGTCACCAGCTCGCTGAGGATCAGCTCCGTGGTGAAGGCCTCCTCGTCCAGGCCCCAGGCCGCCAGCGTGTCGGCCACCGCCGCCCGGACCCGGCCCACCGCGGCCGGGTCGGCCGGGACGTCCCACTCGGCGACCCGGTCCTGCGGCAGGACCCGAGTGCGCCCCACGAGCAGCGCGATGTCGTCGCGGGGGCGCTCCGGCACCAGCGCCGCGAGCGTGCCCTCGCAGGTCTGTTCCGGCGAGCGGTCGCCGTCGTGGTCCAGCGCGCGCCGCAGCATCTCCAGGCCCTCGTCGATCTCCCGCTCCCGGTCCTCGACCAGACCGTCCGTGTACAGCACCAGCCGACTGCCCTCGGGCAGCCGCAGGTCCAGGGTCTCGAACGGCATGCCGCCCAGCCCCAGCGGCGGTCCGCCCGGCACGTCGACGAACTCCGCCGTGCCGTCCGGCAGTACCAGCACCGGCTGGAGGTGCCCGGCGCGCGCCATGCCGCAGCGGCCCGAGACCGGGTCGTAGATCGCGTAGATGCAGGTGGCCCCGGTGACCGAGGCGTCCGTCCCGTCGTCGGTCTCGTCCTGGTCGATCCGGGCCACCAGCTCGTCCAGATGCCACAGCAGTTCGTCCGGGGGCAGGTCCAGGCTGGAGAAGTTGTGCACCGCCGTGCGCAGCCGCCCCATGGTCGCCGCGGCGTGCAGCCCGTGCCCGACCACGTCGCCGACCACCAGCGCGACCCGCGCGCCCGGCAGCGGAATGATGTCGAACCAGTCCCCGCCCACGCCGCCCAGCCCGCCCAGACCGGCCTGGGCGGGCCGGTACCGGTAGGCGACGTCCAGCGCCGACTGCTCGGGCAGCACCCGCGGCAGCAGGCTGCGCTGCAGGGTGACGGCCATGGTGTGCTCACGCGAGTAGCGCCGGGCGTTGTCGACGCTCACCGCCGCCCGCGCCACCAGCTCCTCGGCCAGGGACAGGTCCTCGTCCTCGAACGGCTCGGGGGTCGCCGACCGCCAGAACATCGCCACGCCCAGCACCACGCCGCGGGCCCGCAGCGGAACCGCGATCATCGAGTGCATCCCGGCCTCGACCAGCTGCCTGGCCAGTTCCGGGTCCTGGCGCTGCCAGCCCGTGAAAGCGGCCAGGTCCGCTTCGAGCACGGCCTCGCCCTTGCTGAGGCCGGTGCCCAGCGGCGTGGTCGGAACGAAGCGGATCCGCTGGCCGAGCGGATACAGCGCGGTGTCCGGGGGCCCGGTGAACGCGGTGCGGCGCATGTCGACGTCCACGCCGGTGGCCGTCGGCTCCTCGCCGCGCAGTACGGTCTCCGCCAGATCCACGGTGGCCACGTCCGCGAAGCGGGCGGCGGCGAACTCCGCGAGCTCCTCACAGGTGCGCGCCACATCGAGGGTCGTGCCGACCTCGGTGCCCGCGTCGTACAGCAGCCGCAGGCGGCCGCGCGCCATGTCGGCCTTGCCGGTCAGGGCCTGTAGCTCCGTCGTGTCGCGCAGCGTGGCGACCGTGCCGGGCGGTCCGCCCGCCTGGTCGGTGGTGCGCTGGTTCACGGCGATCAGCCGGTCGCCGACCGGGACGATCTCGTCGGTGGCGATCCGGCCGGACGCCAGCAGGCGGGCCGTACCGGGCTCCAGGCCCAGCGCGTCGACCGGCGTCCCGTCCACGTCCGCGGGCAGTCCGAGCAGCCGCCGCGCCTCGTCGTTGACGAGGGTGAGCCGCCCGTCGCCGCCCACGATGAGCACGCCCTCGCGCACGGCGTGCAGGACCGCGTCGTGGTGCTCGTACATCCGGGTCATCTCGGCGGGCCCGAGGCCGTGCGTCTGGCGTCGCAGTCTGCGGGTGACCAGCGCGGTGCCGCCGGTGGCCAGGAGCAGCACCCCGGCCGCCGCGCCGAACAGCAGCGGGATCTGGTCCTCCACGACCCCGCTCACCTTCGCGATGGTGATGCCCGCCGACACCAGCCCGACGACCTCGCCGTCGCTGTCCCGTACCGGGACGACGGCCTGGACCAGCGGCCCGATCGTGCCGGTGATGCTCTCGGTGACCACCTCGCCCTCCAGGGCCGGGCGGTAGTCGCCGACGAACCGCTTGCCGATGCGGTCGGGCAGGGGGTGCGTATAGCGGATGCCGTCGAGGTCGAAGACGACGATGAAGTCGACCTCGGAGCGTTCCCTGGCCGCCTCGGCGCGCGGCTGGAGCACGGCGCTGGGGTCGGGCGCGGCCAGCGCCGCGACGGTGCCGGGCGCGTTGGCGAAGGCCTCGGCCACGGCGACGGACCGGTTACGCGCCTCCCGCTGGCTGTCGGCGCGGGACTGCAGCACCAGCGCCGCGATGGCCGCGGCCACCAGCAACACCACGATCGCCACTTGCAGGAGGAAGACCTGACCTGCGACGGTTCGCATCCGCAGAACCGAGCGCGGGCGGCCGTAGTGTCCGGCCATAAGCTCTTTGTACACCTCTCACCTGAAGTGGGCGAACTGCGCAGGAACAGATGGTGCGTTCGTGCGCCGGGCGGTGTGCGGGGGCGTCGGTCAGCGCGTTCCGTTCCGTGTCGGACGGGGGTCGGTGGCGATCAGCCGGGCCGCCGCGCGCCTGGCGTGGCGCGCGGTCTCGGGATCGCGAAGGATACCCGCCGTCGCCATCGCGCCCTCGGCGAGCAGCCGCAGATGTTCCGCGGTCTCGTCGTCCAGACCGGCGTCCGCCGTCAGGCCCGTCAGATAGTCCTTGAACGCCCGCTTGTGGCTCCGGGCCCGCTCGGCGACCGCGGCGGACGTCGCGCCGAGCTCGCCGTACCCGTTGATCCACGCGCAGCCGCGGAAGCCGGGCTCCTGGAACCAGTCGTCCAGCCAGTCGAAGACCGCGAGGACGCGGTCGCGGGGATCGGGCTCGCGGTCGACGCGCTCGGCGAGCCGCTGCCGCCAGCGGATGTCACGCCGCTCCAGGCAGGCGTCGACCAGCCGCTCCTTGTTCGGGAACAGCTGGTAGAGGCGCTTGAGGGAGACCCCGGACGCGGTGCGGATGGCGTCCATGCCGACCGTCTGGATGCCTCGCGAGTAGAACAGCTCCTCGGCGGTGTCCAGTGCTCGCTGCCGGGCCGTGGCGCTGTCCATCCGGTCTCCTCCGCGACGTGTCAGGTGCTCTCTTGACGCGAGAACCACCGTTCTCTACGGTAGCAGCCAGCTGCGGAGAACGATCGTTCTCTGCAGTGGTGAGGAACCACCGACGCACCCTGGAGGAACCATGGCCGCCCGCCCCCCGCTGCCGCCGTTCACCGCGACCACCGCGGCACAGAAGGTCCAGGCCGCCGAGGACGCCTGGAACACCCGCGACCCGCGGCGCGTCGCGCTCGCCTACACGCCCGACTCCGTGTGGCGCAACCGCGACCGGTTCCTCACCGGCCGGGACGAGATCGTCGCCTTCCTCGCCGACAAGTGGGCACGCGAACACGACTATGCGCTCCGCAAGGAACTGTGGGCGTACGACGAATACAGGATCGGCGTCCGCTTCCAGTACGAGAGCCGTGACGCGCGGGGGCGGTGGTGGCGCAGTTACGGCAACGAACTCTGGGAGTTCGACGCGGCGGGCCTCATGGCGCGACGCGAGGCCAGCATCAACGACGTACGCATCGCCGAGGACGAACGCCGTATCTTCGGCCCGCGCCCGGAGAGCGAACACGGCGTCCCGTTCCCGCTCCGGTAGCGAACCCCGACAGAGGGGAAAGCGCGTCCCAGTGGAAAAGCGCGCCCCAGTGGAGGAGAAAGCGCGTCCCGGTGCAGGAAGCGCGCCCCAGCGGAAGCGAAGGCGGGCTCCTACGGGGTCCTGGCCGCCGCCAGCCGCCTGTCGAGCGCGGTCACCGCACCCCGGAAAGACCGGCCGACGCCGGGCCTGGCCGCCTTCAGCGCGAACCGGAACGCCGTGGACCCGTCGGCGGCGAGCGTCCACCGCACTCGGGTGCCACTCCCCGCGGGGGTCAGCCGCCACTCCTCCACCAGGCAGCGCATCCCCGGCGCGTTGGTCCGGTCGACCCGGTACGCGTACCGCTCGGCCGGGTCCGCCGCCAGGATCGTCTCCGCGAAGCGGGTGCCGCCGATCAGCCTGATCTCGCGGCCCTTGCCGCCCTCGGTCGGCCGGGCCGTCCGTACGGCCCTGAACCACCGGGGCCAGCCCGCCACATCGTCGGCCAGCGCCCCGAACACGGCGGCCGGGGGAGCGGCGATCTCGTGGGCGAACTCCAGACGCACTGGAGCGCTGGTGACGAACTCAAGCCCCACCGGGCTCAGTTGGCGTGCCATTGGGATCCGAACCCCCAGCAGGACGGGTCGTTGACCGGGCCAGGACACCATAACTGAGGGCTGGTCAGATGTCTGCGGCCACGTCGGACTCGCCCGGCTCACCCGCGATCACCAGGTGGTTGAGCCGCTCGGAGACCTCCGCGCGCACTCTGGGCGGCAGTCCCGGATCCGTCACCCAGGTGTCCACCTGCTCCAGCGCGGCGAACGAACTCAGCCCCACCGTGCCCCACTTGGTGTGATCCGCGACCACCACGACCCGGCGCGCGGAGCACACCAGACGGCGGTTGGTCTCCGCCTCCGCGAGGTTCGGCGTCGACAGGCCCGCCTCGACGGATATCCCGTGCACCCCCAGGAACAGCAGATCGAAGTGCAGCGAGCGGATCGCCTGGTCGGCTACCGGCCCCACCAGCGCGTCCGACGGAGTACGCACCCCTCCCGTCAGCACCACGGTCGCCGCCCCCGCATCCGCGGCCCCGCCCGGCCCCGCGCCCGCACCGCGCTGGGCGGCATGGAACACGTCGGCGACCCGCACCGAGTTGGTCACCACCGTCAGATCCGGGACCTCGACGAGCCGCTGGGCCAGCGCGAACGTCGTGGTCCCGCCGGACAGGGCGATCGCGCTGCCCGGCGCGACCAGCGCGGCGGCCGCCCGCGCGATGGACTCCTTGGCCCCCAGCTCAAGCGCCGACTTCGCCTCGAACCCCGGCTCATGGGTACTCGCCTCGGCCACCGGCACCGCACCGCCGTGCACCTTCTCCAGCACACCCTGGCGGGCCAGCGCGTCCAGATCGCGCCGGACGGTCATGTCCGACACGCTGAGTTTCCTGGTGAGCTCGTTGACCCGCACCCCGCCGCGCCGTCTGACCTCCTCGAGGATCAGGGCGCGACGCTGCTCCGCGAGGAGGTTCTGATTCTCACTCACACCTGGTCCCAGTCCTTCCCTCGCCAGTGCTGGCCGCCGTGAAAGATCCCTCATCCTCGCACGCGCCGCCGACACACCGCCCGGAGCCCGCCCACCCGGCCGCCCCGCACACCTCGGGGGGATTCCTGACGAAGGGCTGTGCGCGGGGCCCGGCGACCGCGATCCTGGTACCCCGCACCGCGTATCCCGGACGCGGCCGCGCACGGGGGGAGGCCTCACAGTGCGACGTGAACCGGCCGAAGACACCGCTCTCGAACTGCTCGTCCACGGCGTCGGCGGCGCCACCGCCGAAGGCATGCTCGGGGACCCGCGCACCGTCCGGGTCACCGGCGACAAGACCGCGGCCGTCTTCCGCCGCGCCGAGGACGCGGACGCCGAACAACGGCCCGAGGACTACACCGACACACCCGTGCGCGAGGCGTACGTCTGGTCCAACCTCACCTCCGGCAACGGCGCCCGCGCCCTGTGGCTGCTCCTGCTGCCCTTCATGGTGGTCAACCTCGCCCACTGGATGCGGCCCCACACCCGCGGCCTGCGCCGCACCACACGGTTCTACGGCGTCTTGGTGCGCCTGGTCGGACTGACCCTCACGGTGCTCCTGGTCGCGGCGGCCTGCGAGGTCGCCCTCGATCTGGTCGCCTGGCAGTGCGCGGGCACCCCCGAGTGCACCGCCGACCGCTCCTGGCTGGGCTTCCTCGCGGCCGACGCCTCCGGACAGGGCGGCTGGTGGGCGCAGCCAGGCCGCAGGCTCGCCTTGGCCACGGCGGTGCCCGCCGCGCTCACCGGACTCCTCTGGTACCTGTCGCACCGCACCTGGAGCGCGTACGAGTCCCAGCAGCCCCTGCCGCACCACCGGGAGCCGGACGAGGACCCCCGGCGCTCGGCGCTCAGCAGGCCCGGCTTCTGGTACGGCCGCCGACTGGTCGCCCGGCTGCGCGCGGCCCACACCGCGGCCGGACTGCTGACCTGCGCCGCGGCCGTGTCCACCGCGGCGGCGCGGTTCGACCGGAGGCCGGGCGGGCCCCTCGCCCTGGACGTCATCGGCCGCCTGATGGTGACCACGCTGGTCGCGGGCGCGCTCGTCGTGGTCTGGGTGGTGTGCCGCAGAGGCCGCAGCGAGGACCGTGTCGACCAGCGCGTCGACCGGGCCGCGACGCGGCTGCTGCCCGGCGCGGCGCTGGCCGTGCTGGCGCTCGCGGTGGTGTACGCGGGCTGGGACCGCCCCGGCTGGACCTCCGCCGCGCGCCTGCCGGGCGACGCGACCTTCGGCGGCATCGCCCTGGTCCAGGGCTTGCTGACCGTGGCGCTCGCGGTCGTGGCGGCCGTGCTGTACCGCGGCGCGCCAGGCCCCCGCACCGCGCTGCGGGGGCTGGCCGGGCCCGCCGTGGCGATGCTGGGCTGCGCGCTGGGCGGCGTGATGTCCGGCGGCGTCGCCCAGTGGGTCGGCGACTGGCTGGACAGCGGCGGCACACCGGGCGAGCCGGGCAGGCCGTTTCCGGGGCCGCCCGCTCTGCTGACCTGGCAGGCGTCGGTGATCCCCGTCGTCCTGGCCGTCGTGGTGCTGCTGGCGCTGATCCTCGCCGTACGCGCCCTGCGGCGGGGCCGCGCCGAGATTCCGCGGGTGGCGCGCGACTACCCCGACGAGTCCCCGGACCCGGCCCGCACCCGCCGTATCGCGGGCGCCCGCGCCCGCGCCGCGCTCACCGACCACGCACCCACGGTGGCGGGGATCGTCTCCGCCGCCACCCTGTTGCTCGGCGCGGCGGCCCTGCTGGGCGCCTGGAGCACCGGCGAGGTGCCGGGCGAAGCCGCCAGGGACGCCGCACCGTTCGTCCAGGGCGCGGCCCAGACCGCCCAGGCGCTCGGCTCCTGGCTGATCGGCCTCGGTTTCCTCCTGCTGGTCACCTGGGGCCGCCGCGCCTACCGCGACCCCGCGGCCCGCCGCACCATCGGCATACTCTGGGACGTCGGCACCTTCTGGCCACGCGCCGCCCACCCCTTCGCGCCGCCCTGCTACGCCGAACGCGCGGTCCCCGACCTCACCTGGCGGATGGCCACCTGGACCCGCGAGCCCGGCCGCAGGCTGGTCATCTCCGGGCACTCACAGGGCAGCGTCCTCGCGGCCGCGGCCGCCTGGCAGCTCAGCCCGTCGGTCCGCAGACGGGTCGCCGTGCTCACCTACGGCTCGCCGCTGGAACGGCTCTACGGCCGCTGGTTCCCGGCGCACTTCGGCCCCGCCGCGCTGGCCGCCCTGCACCACGAAGTGGACTGCTGGCGCAATCTGTACCGGCCGACCGACCCCATCGGCGGACCCATCGGCCTGCCCGGCGACTGCGGCCGGGACGTCGACCACCCACCCCTGAAGGACCCGCTCGTCTACGGCCGCACCGCGTCCCAGCCGCTGCCCGCGCCGATCCTCGGCCACTCCGACTACCAGGCCGACCCGGTCTTCGACGCCGAACGCACCGCGCTGTTCACCCGGTTGCGCGGCACCGCGGCGGCGGGCAAGCCGCTGCCACGGCAGCCGGGCACCGCACCGGAGCGGTCTCAGGGCAGTTCGGGCAGGTCCTCGGGGTAGAGCAGGGTCAGGTCGTCGGTGCTGGTCTCGTCGAACTGCGCGACCCGGCCCGCGTGCCGCTCGACCATCGCCTCGAACGTCTGCCGCGCCGTGCGGCCGTTGCCGAAGCCCGGCCCCTTGGGCAGCTCGGTGAAGTACTTCAGCAGCGCGTCCGCCGTACCCGCGCCGAGCTGGTACTCGTGCTCCCTCGCCTGCTGTTCCACGATCCGCAGCAGTTCGTCGGGGGAGTAGTCGCCGAAGGTGATGGTCCGTGAGAAACGGGAGGCCACACCGGGGTTCACGGACAGGAACCGCCGCATCTCCTCCGTGTAGCCCGCGACGATCACCACCACCGCGTCGCGGTGGTCCTCCATCAGTTTGACCAGGGTGTCGATGGCCTCCCGGCCGAAGTCCCGCCCGGAGTCCTCCGGCGACAGGGCGTAGGCCTCGTCGATGAACAGCACACCGCCGCGCGCGCGGTCGAAAGCCTCCTGGGTGCGGATCGCCGTCGAGCCGATGTGCTCGCCGACCAGGTCCACCCGCGACACCTCCACCAGATGGCCCTGGTCCAGCACACCGAGCGAGGCCAGGATCTCGCCGTACAGCCGGGCCACCGTCGTCTTGCCGGTGCCGGGCGAGCCGGTGAACACCAGGTGGCGGCGGACCGAAGCCGCCTTCAGACCGGCCTGCTGGCGCCGACGCCCCACCTCGATCAGATCGGTGAGCGCCCGCACCTCGCGCTTGACGCTCTCCAGGCCCACCAGCGTGTCGAGTTCACCGAGCACCGCGCCCGACGAGCGGGCCGGGGCCGCGGTCGTCGGCTCCGGCCCGGCCGGTGGCCCGGCGTCGCGCTGGCCGGGGATCGCGGCGCCGAACAGCCCGGCCGACTGGGCGGCGGTGGCGGTACTGGCGGCGGTGGCCGTACTGGCGGCGGTGGCCGTGCCGACAGCGGTCCGGCCTGCCGGATCCGGTGGCCCGTGCCGACCGCCGCGGCTCTCGTCGCTGGTGCACTCCTCGGCGAGCGGGCCGTCCTCGGGGAACTCGTAGCCGCCGCGCGAACACCGCTCCGTACGGCACCTCTTCAGCGACGTACGGCAGCCGTCCAGCACATGGAAGCCGTAGCCGCCGCTGTCGGTGACCCGGCAGCCGTGAAAGCTGCCCCGGCCCTGCGCTGAGACGTAGAAACCAGCCTCGGCGGGCGAACTGACCGTACAGCGCTCGATGGTGGGATCGGCGCCCTTGGTGACGATGACGCCGGTCTGCGCGCCGTCTATCGTGCAGCCCGCCAGGACACCGCCGCTGCCGTGGTCGCGGAACCACGCGCCGGTCGCGGCCTCCCGGATACGGCAGTCGTCGAGCTGGGCGGTCGCGCCGTCGCTCACCGAGACGGCCGTGTTGCGGACCTGGGACAGGTCGCTGTCCACGACGTCGACGCGCGAGCCGCGGTCCAGGACGAACAGCGCGTCCGGTACGTCACGCACCCGGCAGGAGTCGAGTACGGCGGTGGCGCCGTCGCTGACCCAGACGGCCGGGTAGTCGCCCGTACTCTCGTGGATCTCGCACTGGTTGGCGTCCACGCGGGTGCCCGGATCCCATACGGACAGGCCGTTGCGGCCGAAGCGGCTCACCGTGCAGCGGGTCAGGGTGAGCACCGAGCGGGAGCGCAGGTCGACCGCGTTCTCCGGGATGTCGTGCAGGCGGCAGTCGGCCAGGGTGAGCACGGCGTCGGTGTCCAGGGTGACGCCGTCGGCGGTCGTCCGGTGCACCGCACAGTCGCTGAGCTGGGCCATGCCCCGGCCGGTGATCTGCACCCCCGCGCCCTTGACTTCGTAGACTTCGCACCCGACGGCCTCGAGCGCGGAGCGCTCACCGGTGACCGACAGGCCCGCGCCCGACGTGTGGTGCACCCGGCAGCGCTCCAGTCGCGGCCGGCCTCCGCCGCGTACCGCGACGCCGGACTGTCCGGCCGAGACGACCTCGCAGTCCTCGAACACGCCGCCCGCGCCGTCCAGTACGGCGATCCCGACGCCCGCGGGATTGTCGATCGTGCAGTGGCGCAGCGTGGGATGGGCGTCGCCGCGCACCTCGACCCCCGCGGCCGAGCGCGTGACGACGCGCAGCGCGCCGAGCTCGGGCGTGCCGTCCTCGATGAGCACGGCTGGCGCGGCCGCGTCCTGGCCCTCGACCTGGAGGCCCCGCACCACGGCGGACGCGTGCACCGTCAGCGGGACGCCGTCCGGCGGCGCCAGCCGCACCGAGCCGGGGGAGCCGTCGGGGCCGCGCAGGGTGACCGCGTGCCGCAGCACCAGGTTCTCCCGGTACGTGCCAGGGGTGACGGTGAGGACGTCGCCGTCACCCGCGGCGTCGAGAGCCGCGGCGAGCGAGGCGTACTCACCTGTGCGGCGCCGCCACCGCGATGTGCCGGTGTGCGTCACCTGGACCGTGCCCTGTGCCATGGCGCTGCCGTGCCCCCACCTTGTGTGCGCTGTCCGTGACCGATCTGCCGCTCCACCGTAGCGTGCGTGGAGAGGGGGAGCCGGCCGCTCCGCGCGCGCCGACACCGGATATCCGGAACGGATCCCGAGGGGCCGCGCGGGGTGGTACCGGCGGCCGCCGGACGCGGTCGGCGCGGTGGCGCGGCGCTACTCGATGATCCGCACCGGGTCACCCAGACGCAGGGTGCCCGTCTCCTCGGGTATCAGGTTCTGGCCGAAGACCACTTGGTTGCCGATGCGCCGGTGCCGGGCGAGGGTGCGCAGCGGCTCCTTGCCCCGCGCGGCGGTGCGCTGGTCCGTGGTGGTCACCACGCAGCGGCCGCACGGCTTGACGGCCCGGAAGACGACCTCGCCGATGGCGATGCGCCGGAAGTCGTTCTCGGCCCAGGGCGGGGTGCCGTCCACCACGACGTTCGGCCGGAAGCGGTCCATGGGGAGCGGGCCCTCGTCAGGGTGGGCGCCCTGGGCGATCAGGGAGTTGAGGGCGTCGAGCGAGGAGAGCGCCGTGAGCA
Organism: Streptomyces sp. O3; assembly: GCF_054788135.1. NCBI lineage: Bacteria > Bacillati > Actinomycetota > Actinomycetes > Kitasatosporales > Streptomycetaceae > Streptomyces > Streptomyces sp. O3. Next base: position 1,823 of record NZ_JBTVYK010000070.1, on the reverse strand, counting down.
GGAGCGGGAAGCCGTCGGCGAAGCTCACCGTCTCGCCCGCGCGGGCGAAGTCGGCGTCGACCGGGCGGCGGGTCGCCGGGTCGTCGAGATGCACCACGCGGGTGTCGGCCCCCAGATAGGCGCTGATCCACTCATGGGCGGCGGCGTCCGCGAGCACCGCGTCGATCTTGTCCTGCCAGACCTCCACCGGCATGGTGCGCGCCGGATCAGGCACGGACACGGTCAGCGGCTCCCGCCCCGGTGCGGACAGCCGGATGCCGCCGCCGGGCCGGGGCTCGGCGGCGACCAAGGCCAGGCTGGGCCGCGCACGCTGGGTGACGAACCGGCCCGCCGCGTCGACCAGCATCCACCGGCGGTCTCCGGCCAGACCCCAGGGCTGCACGGCCGCGTCCGACGGTGCGTACCCCGCGACCGACTTGAGCGGATACACGTGGATCGCGTGGAGTGTGGCGTTCGACATGAACCCATCCTGCCAGGCGGCGCCGACAACGCCCGTGGTTGGTCGCCTGGCGGGACGGCGGCCTGGGGTTCAGTACCCGCGGCCGCCGGGGTTCTGCCGGTAGTAGGGGTCCTCGTACGGGGTGGGCGCGGGGCGCGGCGCGGCGGGGCGCATCGCCTCGTAGCCCGTGCCCTGCTGGTACTGGGGGCCGGGGTAGCCCCGCGGCGCCGCGGCCTGTTGCGGGATGTACGGAGCCGGGGCGTGCTGCAGCGGGCCGGGCCCCGGCGCCTGGGTGTGGCCGTACCCGGAGTGCTGAGGCGACGAGGTGGCTGGGAGAGCGGGGAGCGGGGCCGCGAGCGCGGGCAGGTTGCCGCCGGTGTCGTAGAACGGCGACTGGACCCGGATCGGGGCGATCTGCGGGGTGCCGCGCTCGGCGACGAGGGAGTCGTAGATCGGGGTGTCCGGGAAGGAGGGCGCGGGGTAGTAACCGCTGCCGTAGGTGGCGCGGGGGGAGGTCATGGAACATAAGTTAAGCCCACGATGTGCTGGTTGGGGAGACCGATAGGGGGTTCTTTGCGTGTCGGCCGTGACAGACGATCCCCAATACGAGCTAACTCGGTAAAAAACGGTCGCTAACCCATGTGTTGATCATGTATGGGGCGCGGTGACCGGTGGTTGCCCGGTGACGCTGATCCCCCACGGGGCGTATCCGGACGCGGCGGGTAATAGGTTGGCCCTGTGCCCACCGGCGGCACTTCTTGACAGGACGACACGCACTGGGGGCAGTCATGGCAATGCCTAAAGGATCCAACGTTCCCGTTCCGGCCCCGGCGGTACGGGTCGAGATCGGCTGGCGGTCGGCTCCCGGCGTACCGGACGCCGACGCCTCGGCCCTGCTGCTGGCCGACGGCAAGGTCCGCTCCGACGGCGACTTCGTGTTCTACAACCAGCCCGCCCATGCCTCGGGCGCGGTGCGGCACGAGGGCAAGCAGTCCGCGAACGGGCAGGTGACCGACGCGCTCTCGGTCGACCTCGCGCGCGTGGAGCCGGGCATCGAGCGCGTGGTGCTCGCCGCGTCCGCGGACAGCGGGACCTTCGGGCAGGTACCCGGTCTGTACATCCGGGTGCTCGACCAGGCGGGCGGCGCCGAGATCGCCCGCTATGACAGCGGAGACGCGACCACGGAGACGGCGTTCGTGCTCGGCGAGCTCTACCGGCGCCAGGGCGCCTGGAAGTTCCGCGCCGTCGGGCAGGGCTACAGCAGCGGTCTCGCGGGCCTGGCCACGGACTTCGGGATCACCGTGGACGACACGCCGCCGCCGGCCGCCGCCCCGGCGCCCGCGCCGCCGCAGGCCGCGCCCCCGCAGGCGCCGCCGGTCGCGCC
>NZ_JBTVYK010000069.1:0-33715 GCF_054788135.1 Streptomyces sp. O3 | reverse complement strand
CACCGGGGGCGCGTGTGCCGCGTCGGCCACGGCGGGCGGTGGCGGGCAGCGGGCTCGCGGCACCGGTGCCGTGCCGGGCGGGCATACGGCGGCAGATGGCGGCGCGGGCGTGGGCGACGGGGAGTGGTGGGCGCGGCGGCTGGTGTCCGACGTGCTGCGCGGGGTGCCCGACGCGCGGCCGTACCGCCGGGTGCTGCGGCTGCTGGTGGAGCGGACCGTGGCCGGGAATCTCCGGGGCGTCTTCGGCGCGTCGTTCTGGCGCGGACTGCCGCTGCCCGAGCAAGACCGCCTCGACCTGCTGCGACAGTTGGTCGTCGCCGACGGGCAGGCCGGAAGCGACCGCTACCTGGACGCCGTCGGCGACTGGCTGCGGGACGACCCCGACACCGTACAGCCGCTGCTCACCCAGTGGTTCACCGACGAGCGGCCGCTGCCCGCGGCCCCGCAGGCCACGGTCGCGGCCGCCGCCCAGGCCCTGCTGCACACCCACCGGCACCGCGCGATCGACGCACTCGCCGACGCGCTCGTCTCCCGCGCACACCCCCGCGGCGACGAACTCCTCGCGGCGCTCGCCGACGACGAGCCCGCCGCCGTCTGCCGCGCCGTGGACCGCTGGGCCCACGACGAGCGCCCCGCGCGCCGGGTCGCCGCGGCCGCCTACGGGCTCAGGGCGGCCCCCCACATCACCGCCGACGCCGACCGCCGTCCGCTCCGGCGTGCGGCGCTCGCCCTGCTGGCCCGGCCCGCCGACTGCACCCTGCACGGGGCCGCGCTCGCCATCCTCGTACGCGACCCGCGCACCCGGCAGCGCCATCTGCCGCTCGCGCTGAAGCGTTTCGAGGCGGCCGACCCGCAGCTCCCCGCGAGCGCCCTGTGCACCGCGCTCACCACACACCCCGAACCCGTCATCGCCGCCTTCCGCACCCGGCTGCGCGCTCCGGGCCCGGCCTCCGGCGAGGTGCTCCGTACGCTCGCCGACGTGACCACGCCCGCACTGGCCCGCCGAGTCGCCGCCCTGGTACGGGACTTCCTGGAACTGCGCCCGGAAGCCGCCGCGTACGCGGCCGGATACCTCGACCGGCGTCTCGAACAGGGGCCCGCCGCCCGAGCGGTGCTGCTGCCCCTGGTGGCCGGGGTGCTCCAGGGCTGCCCCGCTCGGGTACGCCACGACCTCGCGCCCGTACTCGCCGCGCCCGGCACCCCCGTCTCCCGTGCACTGCGCCGAGAGTTGCTCGATCTGCTCCTGGACGCGGAACGGGACCCCGCCGTACTGGACGAGGTCCTCACCGGCGTCGCCGCCGGCGCCGAGCGGCATGGCCAGGCCGCCAGCCGCGCCCTGGTGCACCGCGTCGGACAGCTCCTGGTACGCACGCCCGACGGCGCGGCACGCTTCGACCGGCGCCTGGTCGAGCTGGCCCGCGCCGAGCCCGGCTTCGGCGCGCGGCTCGCCCAGTGGCTGGCCGACACGCCGCGGGACTGGGCCGCCCTGGTCGGCCCCAGCGCCCACCGCATGATCGAGAACCTGTCCGGCCCCCGCCTCCCGGTGGCCTGACCGAGGTCTGACCGAGGCCTGACCGAGGCCTGGCTCCGACGCCCGCGCCCGGCCCGCACCCCCTCGCTTCCGGCCTTCCCGCCCCGGCCGATGCGAACCGCCGGGGCCCGGCATGGCACTCTTAGACCTGCGCAACAATCAGGACGTACACAGGTTCGGCGAGGAGCAAACACCGTGCAGCGCTGGCGTGGCTTGGAGGACATCCCCCAGGACTGGGGGCGCAGCGTCGTCACCATCGGCTCCTACGACGGAGTCCACCGCGGCCACCAGCTGATCATCGGCCGCGCCGTGACCCGCGCCCGCGAGCTCGGCATCCCGTGCGTCGTCGTCACCTTCGACCCGCACCCGAGCGAAGTCGTCCGCCCCGGCAGCCACCCGCCGCTGCTGGCCCCGCACCACCGCAGGGCCGAGCTGATGGCCGAGCTCGGCGTGGACGCGCTGCTCATCCTCCCGTTCACCGCGGAGTTCTCGAAGCTGTCGCCCGCCGACTTCGTCGTCAAGGTGCTGGTGGACAAGCTGCGCGCCCGCCTGGTCGTCGAGGGCCCCAACTTCCGCTTCGGCCACAAGGCCGCGGGCAACGTCGCGTTCCTGGCCGAGCAGGGCCCGACGTACGACTACGAGGTCGAGGTCATCGACCTCTTCGTACGCGGAGAGGCGGGCGGCGGCGAGCCCTTCTCCTCCACTCTGACCCGCCGTCTGGTCGCGGAGGGCGACATGGCGGGCGCCGCCGAGATCCTCGGCCGCCCGCACCGCGTCGAGGGCGTCGTCGTACGCGGCGCCCAGCGCGGCCGCGAGCTGGGCTTCCCGACCGCCAACGTCGAGACCCTGCCGCACACGGCGATCCCGGCGGACGGCGTGTACGCGGGATGGCTGCACGCCGACGGCGAGGCGATGCCCGCCGCGATCTCCGTCGGCACCAACCCGCAGTTCGACGGCACCGAGCGCACGGTCGAGGCGTACGCGATCGACCGTGTCGGGCTCGACCTGTACGGGCTGCACGTCGCGGTCGACTTCCTGGCGTATGTACGCGGCCAGTCGAAGTTCGACTCGATCGAGGCGCTGCTCGAAGCGATCACGGACGATGTGAAGCGCTGCCGCGAGCTGATCGCGGCAGCCGAGGCCTCTGACATCAGCCCGTCCGGCGGCTGAGGACATCCGCCGCGGACGCGTCCCCGGCGGCCGATCCCGCCCAGTGGCATGCCACCCGCGCGTCGCCGCCGCCGGTGAGCACCGGAAGCTCGACCGCCCGGCACGCCTGCTCGACACCGGCTCGCGCGGCCTCCCCGGACGCCAACACCTGGCATCGCTCGTGAAACCGGCACCCACCCGGAATCCGTCCGGGGTCCGGGGGCTCACCGGCCAGCACCACAGGCTCTCCCGGCCCCTCCGGCAGCACGGACAACAGCGCCCGCGTGTACGGATGCTGAGGTGCCGTCAGCACGTCGTCCACGGACCCGGTCTCCACGATCCGCCCCAGGTACATCACCGCCACCCGGTCCGCGATGTTCCACGCGAGCCCCAGGTCATGCGTGACCACCAGCGCCGAAAGCCCGAGGTCCGCCCGCAGCCTGAGCAGCAGCGCCAGGATCTCGCCGCGCACGGACGCGTCGAGCGAGGCCACCGGCTCGTCCGCGACGATCAGTTCGGGGTCCAGCGCCAGCGCGCCCGCGATGACGACGCGCTGGCGCTGCCCGCCCGACAGCTCGTGCGGATAGCTGAGGAAGAAGCGTTCGGGAGGGCGCAGCCCGGCCCGTGACAGGGCCTCGGCGACCTTGGCGCGCTCGCCGCCGCCAGCGCCGCCGTGGATCCGCAGCCCCTCCGCGACGGCGTCGTACACCGTGTGCCGCGGATTGAGCGAGCCGCTGGGGTCCTGGAGCACCAGCTGCACCCGTCTGCGGTACGCCTTGAGGGCGCGGGCCCGGTAGCCCAGCGGCTCGCCCTCGAAAGCGACCTGCCCGCTGCTCGGCCGCACCAGGCCGAGCAGCGCACGGGCCAGCGTCGTCTTGCCGCAGCCGGACTCGCCGACCAGCGCGACGATCTCGCCGCGCCCGATGTCGAGGTCGACGCCGTCCACGGCGCGGGCCGGGGGCGAGCCCCCGCGACCGGGGAAGGCGACGCGCAGCCCGGACGCGCGCAGCAGCGGGAGCGGGGGAGTGGTCACTGCGGGCTCCTCACCGGCGGGTTCGCGGTCGGCGGCGCGGTCGCGGTCGGCGGCGCGGTCGAGGTCGCGGCCGAGGGCGTGGCCGGTGCCGTGGTCGCCGTCGTGTCGACGTGGACGCAGGCCGCGCTCCGCCCCGGCCCCGCGTCCCGCAGCGCCGGGCTCTGCGTGGCGCAGGTCTCCAGGGCGACCGTGCACCGGGGATGGAACGTACAGCCGCCCGGCAGCGCCAAAGGGTCCGGCGGGTCGCCCGGCAGGCCGTGCGGGGCGTGCCGGGACGCGGGGTCGCCGATGCGTGGGAACGCGGCGGACAGGGCCTTGCCGTACGGGTGCCGGGCGTCGTCGTACACCTGCCGGGCGGGCCCCTCCTCGACGATCCGGCCCGCGTACATCACCGCGAGCCGGTCGCAGGTGTCGGCCAGCACCGCCAGATCGTGGCTGATCATGATCAGCGCGACGTCCTGTTCGGCGACGAGTCGCTCGATCAGCTGCAGGATCTGCGCCTGGACCATCACGTCCAGCGCGGTGGTGGGCTCGTCCGCGACGATCAGCCGCGGGGCGCAGGCCAGTGCCATCGCGATCATTACGCGCTGCCGCTGGCCGCCGGAGAGCTCGTGCGGATACGCGCGGGCCCGCGCGGCGGGCAGCCCGACCTGTTCGAGCAGCCGGGCGACCCGCCGCGGCGCGTCGTGCCCGGTGGCCGTGCGGTGGATCAGTATCGGCTCGGCGATCTGGTCCCCGATCCGGTGCACCGCGTTCAGCGAGTGCATCGCGCCCTGGAAGACGATCGAGGCGCCCGCCCAGCGGACCGCGCGCAGCCGCCCCCACCTCATGGTGCGGATGTCCTCGCCGTCGAGCAGGATCTCGCCGGACAGCCGGGTGCCGGGCGGCAACAGCCGCAGCAGCGCGAGCGCCAGCGTGGACTTGCCGCAGCCGGACTCGCCCGCGATGCCGAGTTTGCGGCCCGCCCGGAGGGTCAGGTCGACGCCGCGGACCGCGGCGGTCCCGGAGGCGTAGGTCACCGTCAGGTCCTTGACCTCCAGCAGGGGCCGCGATGTCCCGGTCTCGGCTCCGGTCCCGGTCTCGGTCTCGGCTCCGGTCTCGGTCTCGGATTCGGTTTCTGTCTCGGTCAACGGGATGCCCCCAGCCTGGGGTTGAGTACGGACTCCACGGCCCGCCCGCACAAGGTGAAGGCGAGCGCGACCACGGCGATGGCCAGACCGGGTGGCGCCAGATACCACCAGTTGCCGGAGCTGACCGCCCCCGCCTCGCGGGCGTCCTGGAGCAGCCCGCCCCAGGAGACGACCGTGGGATCGCCGAGCCCCAGGAAGGCGAGGGTCGCCTCGGTGAGGATGGCGCCGGAGATGACCAGCGTGGTCTGGGCCAGCACCAGCGGCATCACGTTGGGCAGGACGTGGCGGCTCATGATGTGGCCGTGGCCGCCGCCCAGCGCCGTGGCCCGCTCGATGTACGGGCGGGACTCCACGGCCAGGGTCTGGGCGCGCACCAGGCGGGCGGTCGTCGGCCAGGTGGTGACCCCGATCGCCAGGATCGTGGTCCAGACCGACCGCTCCAGGACGGTGGCCAGCGCGATCGCCAGGACCAGCGTCGGCATCACCAGAAACCAGTCGGTGACCCGCATGACCACCGTCGCGTACCAGCCACGGAAGTGGCCCGCGGTGACCCCGACGAGGGTTCCGATGGCCACCGACAAGAAGGCGGCCAGCAGCCCGACGGCCAGCGAGACCCGCGCGCCCCACAGCAGCAGGGACAGCAGGTCGCGCCCGAACTGATCGGTGCCCAGCGGGAACCGTCCGCTCGGGTCCTCCAGCGGCGCGCCCGGCGCCCGCGTGACGCTCTGCGCGTCGGGCCCGGTGATCAGCGGCGCCGCGAGCGCGAGCAGCGCGATCACGAGCAGGACGGCGAGACCCGCCAGGCCCGCCCGGTGCGTGCGGTACGCCCGCCAGAACCGGGCCACCGCCCGGCGTCTGCGGGCCCAGGCGAACGCCGCGGTGCCGCTGGCGGTGCTCGGCGTCGTCTCGGTCGTCATCGGCCCACCCTGGGGTCGAGCAGCGGATAGACCAGATCGGCGAGGGTGTTCATCAGGATCACCGCGGCGGCGAACAGGAAGAACAGGGCCTGCACCAGCGGCAGATCGGGCACGCTCAGCGCCTGGTAGAACAGCCCGCCCAGACCGGGCCAGGAGAACACGGTCTCCACCAGGATCGCCCCGGCCACGGTGTTGCCGAGGTTCACGAACAGCAGGGTGACGGTCGGCAGCAGCGCGTTCGGCACGGCGTGGCGGCGGCGCACCACGGCGTCGCGCAGCCCCTTGGCGCGGGCCGTCGTCAGGTAGTCGCCGCCCATCTCGTCCAGCAGCGAGGACCGCATCACCAGCAGCGTCCGCGCGTACTCGACGGCGACCAGGGTGATCACCGGCAGCGTCAGATGGTGGACGACGTCGACGACGTACGCCAGTCCGCTCTCGCCGCCCGACTCCATCCCGCCGGTCGGGAACAGACCGGGGAGCGGGCCGACGCCCACCGACAGGGTGACGATCAGCAGCAGCCCGAGCCAGAAGGACGGCACCGAGTACAGGGTCAGCGCGAACGCGGTGTGGAAGCGGTCGCCGAACCCGCCGCGGCGCCAGGCGGCGCGCGAGCCGAGCCAGATGCCGAGCAGGGTGTAGAGGGCGAACGCGGTGCCGGTGAGCAGCAGCGTCGCGGGCAGCGCCTCGGCGATCTTGTCCATGACCGGGGCGCGGAACTGGAACGACGTACCGAAGTCCCCGCGCAGCACGCTGCCGCAGTAGTCCCTGAACTGCTGCCACAGCGGCTGGTCGAGACCGAACTGGCGGCGCAGCGACTCGATCTGCTCGGTGGACATCTGGCGGCCGCCGGTCATGTGCTTGACCGGGTCGCCGGGGATCATCCGGAACAGGAAGAAGCTGGTGACGAGGACGGCGAACAGCGAGACGGCGGCACCGGCCAGCTTGCCCGCCACATAGCGCGGGTAGCCGCGGGCGGGGTGTGCCCGTGCGCCGCCGTGGGCCGACGGCGGCCCGGCCTGAGGAGCCGGGCCGCCGCCCGGCACGCTCTCCTCGCCCGCCGTCCGCCGCGTGTCCGCCGTCATCGGCTACTCGCGGTCTTCCGCGGTGGACCGGCGACGCAGGATGACCAGCACCCCGGCGCCGACGAGGAGTGCGGCCGCGGCGGCGACGCCGACGACCAGGCCGGTGCCGCCGCCGGTGCCGCCGCCGTCCGTACCGCTCGCCTCGGCGGCCGGGACCGCCGACCACCAGCTCCAGTAGCCGTCCTGGCCGTAGATGTTGCCCGCGTCCGTGGGCATCGTGGTGATCGACTCGATGTGATCGGTGCGATAGGCCTCGACCGCGTTGGGGTACGCCATGACGTTCATGTACCCCAGGTCGTACAGCCGTGATTCCATCCGCTTGACCAGGTCCGCCCGTTTGGCGGGGTCGTACTCGGCCAGCTGCTGGCGGTAGAGCTCGTCGTACCGCCTGTCGCAGATGAAGTTGTCCGTCGCGGCGCTGGACTTGGCCTTGGCGGGCAGCGCGGCACAGGTGTGGATGGACAGCACGAAGTCCGGGTCGGGGTTGACCGACCAGCCGTCGAAGGCGAGGTCGTACTCGCCGTCGTACCAGGGCTTGGACACGTCGTCCCGGCAGTCGACGTTCAGCCCGATGCCCAACTCGCCCCACCACTCGCGCAGGTATTTGCCGATCGCCTTGTCGTTCGGGTCGGTGGCGTGACACAGGATGCGCAGGTCGAGCGGCCTGCCGTCGTCGTCGACGCGCTTGCCGTCGCCGTTGGTCCGGTAGCCCGCCTCGTCGAGCAGCCGGGCGGCGCGCTCGGGGTCGTACGCGATCTTCTGCTCGGCGGACGGCTCCCAGAAGTAGTCCGAGAACCGCGGCGGGATGTAACCCGCGCCCACGACGGCGTGGCCCTGGAAGACCTTGTCGACGATCGTCTCGCGGTCCACGGCGTGGAACAGCGCCTTCCGTACCCGCTGGTCGAGGAGCGCCGGATGGCCGTCGCCGAACTTCTGGCCGCCCTTGGTGCGGGCGCCCGGATTCACCGCGAGGGCGAAGAAGCGCCTGCCGGGGCCCTCGTTGACCGCGATGTTCTCGGTCCGCTTCAGCGACTCGGCCTGCGCCGGGGTGAGCGCCGGGCGGCCCGCGACGAACGAGACCTCGCCCTTGCGCAGGGCGGCGACCGCCGCGTCCTGGTCCTTGTAGTAGCGGAAGACCAGCTCGTCGAACTTGGGCGCGCCACGCCAGAAGTCCTTGTTGGCCTTCAGTTTGACGTAGCTGTCGACTTTGTAGTCGGTGAGGATGAAGGGGCCGTTGCCGACGATCGGGAACTTCTTGTCGTTGTTGAACGTGGTGTAGTCGTCGATGTCCTCCCAGAGGTGCTTGGGCAGGATCGGCACATCGAGGGCGGCCATGGTGGCCTGCGGTTCCTTCAGCTCGATGACCAGCTTGTCAGGGCTGGGCGCGGTCACCGTCTCGAAGTTGGAGACGAAGCTGCCGTTGGCGGACGCGGCGCCCTCGTCGTCCATCATCGTCTGGAACGTCCAGGCGGCGTCCTCGGCGGCGGCCCGCTCGCCGTCGGACCACGTCGAGTCGCCGCGGATCGTGTAGGTCCAGGTCAGCTTGTCGGGTGAGGACTCCCACGCGGTGGCGAAACCGGGGATCGCCTTGTTGTCCTTCGGGTCGTAGTTGGTCAGGTAGTCGTACATCAGCCGGTGGATGCTCGTGCTGACCAGGCGTACGGCGAGGAACGGGCTCAGCGAGTCGACGCTCTGCGCCACCGCGACCGTGAGGGTGGTGGGGCCGTCGGCCCGCGCCTGCGGGGCCGTGGGGTTGACGGGGGCGGCGAGCGCGGCGGTCAGGCCGAGGGCGGCGGCGCCGGACGCCAGCAGGAGACGGAGCCGGGTGAATCCCGCCCTGCGAGGGGTGGTGGGTGTGGGGTGGAGTGCCGGGGCGCGCTGGCCTCTGGTTTCCATCGGTCTCCTAGCGGGGGGGCCACCGGCTTCAGCCGGTGCGGTGCGAGCCCTCACTGGTCTGGCCCCTGGCGGGTTACCGGGGCTGAGTGGGCGGCGGGCCGCCGGGGTACTGCTGGCCCGGCTGGGGCTGGCCGGGCAGCGGCGGGGCCAGCCGCGGCGGCTGGCTGCCGCCCTGCGGCGTCCACAGGCCCTGCTCCCGCTGGGCGCGCGCGAAGTCCTCGGCGACCATGGCGGACAGGGTGAAGTACGCGTCGCGGGTCTTCGGCCGCATCATGTCCAGATCGACCTCGGCACCGGCCGACAGATGCTCGTCGAAGGGGATGACGACCACTCCGCGGCAGCGGGTCTCGAAGTGCTGCACTATGTCGTCGACCTTGATCATCTTGCCCGTCTCGCGCACCCCGGAGATCACGGTCAGGGACCGCGAGACCAGCTCCGCGTACCCGTGCGCGGAGAGCCAGTCCAGCGTCGTACTGGCGCTGCTCGCACCGTCGACCGACGGCGTCGAGATGATGATCAGCTGGTCGGCGAGGTCGAGCACTCCGCGCATCGCGCTGTAGAGCAGGCCGGTCCCGGAGTCCGTGAGGATGATCGGGTACTGCTTGCCCAGCACGTCGATCGCGCGCCGGTAGTCTTCGTCGTTGAACGTGGTGGAGACCGCGGGGTCGACGTCGTTGGCGATGATCTCCAGACCGGACGGCGCCTGCGAGGTGAACCGTCTGATGTCCATATACGAGTTGATGTACGGGATCGCCTGGACCAGGTCGCGAATGGTGGCGCCGGTCTCCCGGCGCACGCGGCGGCCGAGCGTCCCGGCGTCCGGGTTGGCGTCGATGGCCAGGATCTTGTCCCGGCGCTCGGTGGCCAGGGTCGCGCCGAGCGCGGTAGTGGTCGTGGTCTTGCCGACGCCGCCCTTGAGGGAGATGACCGCGATCCGGTAGCAGGACAGCACCGGCGTGCGGATGAGGCCGAGCTTGCGCTGTCGCTCGGCCTCCCCCTTCTTGCCGCCGATCTTGAAGCGGGATCCGGAGCCCGCCTGGCCGCGGCTGCTCCTCGCCTTCTGCTTCTTGTTCAGCAGCCGGTCGGACGACAGCTCGACGGCCGCCGTGTAGCCGAGCGGCGCGCCGGGCGCCTGCCGCTCGCGCTGGTCGTGCGCGACGGGCTGCGGCTGAGCCGGGTGGGGCTGGGGGTGTGCGTGTGCCTGTGGCTGGCCTTGCGGCTGTGGGGCGCCCTGTGGGGTCTCGCCGGGGGCGGGGACGCCGTATCCGCCTTGCGACGGCGGGGTGTTGGCGGGTGCCGGAGCGGTGGGAGGCGTCTGCGGGGGGCCGTAGCCGCCCTGGGGCTGTGCCGGGATCCGGGGTTGTGTCCCGGCTGCCTGGGTGGGGTCCGTCGGCCAGGCCGGGGGCGGCGCGGGCTGCTGCGGGTGCTGTGGCTGCGCCGGAGGCGTGACCTGGGCCTGGACAGGTTCTGCGGGCTGCGGCGCGGGCCACTGCGAGGCCGGGGCCGGGGCCTGCGGTTGGGCGGCGGACGCGGGCGGGAAGGCGGGCGGGAAGGCGGGCGGCAGCGGCGGAAGCCCACCCTGCGGCGCGGGGCCCGGCGTCCACGGCTGACCACCGGACACGGCGTCCCGCATGGCGTCGCCCGGCACGGAATCCTCCGGTGGGGAGCCCTCCGGCACCGCGTCCTGCGGCGCGGAGTCGTCGCCCTCGCCGCCCTCGACCACGTCCTCACCGACAACGGCATCCGCGTCGGCATCCGCGTCGGCATCCGCGTGGGAATCCGCGTGGGAATCCGCCGACTTCGCGGTCTCGGACGCCTCGTCACCGGCCTCCGCCTCGGCAGCGGCCGCCGACGTCTCGTCGTCGCCCGCCTCACCGGCGCCGCGCGCGTCCGCCGCGTCCGCGAACTCCCGCTTCAGCGCGGCGGCGGAGAAGCGCACGGTGGCACCGCTCTCGACGTCACCGCCGCCCGAGCCAGGCACTTCCACCGGATCACCGGAAGGCGGCGGCGGAGAAGGAGGAGGAGTCGAACCAGCGGCCGGGTCCACGGCCCCCGCCGCGTTCTGCGTATACCAGGCAGGCGGCGTGTAGTCGATGGTGAACTCGCCCGTAGCCTCGGGCTCCGCGTCGGACTGATCGTCGACGGGCGAACTCCAGCTCCCGCGGCTCTCGTCCCGATCGCTGCTCACTCATGCCTCCTGGTGTGGTCCGGCACCCACGGTGCCGTGGTGGCGGCCAACGCCGTTCCGGGCCCAGCCTAATCACGGTCACCACGCCTAGGTCTGTCCCGCCAGCGCGGCACCGTACCCGGAACTCGCGTGCCCGTGCGGTGAGTGAGAGTCCCCAGGGCCTTCACCCACCACACACCGGACCGTCCTCGCCTACGCGCGTACGGTGCGTAGCGCGCCTACCGCAGGTCGAACTCCCCGTCGCGTGCCCCGAGGACGAAGGCCCGCCACTCCGCCTCGGTGTACCGCAGCACGGTCTCGGGGTCCAGCGAGGACCGCATCGCCACCGCCCCACCGGGCAGATAAGCGATCTCCACCCGCTCCTCGGCCTCCTCGGTTCCGGGCGGGCACTGCCACTCCACATCCGAGATGTCCAGGGCGTACAGCTCGTCCTTCTCCTGCTGGGTCCCCATGTTCATGTCCTTTCCTGTGCGTTCGCGCCATCCGGCGGCCGGTGCCGCCAGAACTCATGCTGCCCCGTACCGGCCCGCCGCGAAGCCGAACCCGTCGGCCGCGACCGTCGGGGCTCGCCGTCAGTCCATCAGTCCATTCTCCGAGCCGTACCCAGCAGCCCGGACTCCGCGTCCGTCCCCTGGGTCCGCACCCACCGTCGCTCCCCTCCGGAACACCACAGCGTGACCCCGTCGGCCAGCGTGGGCAGCGCCTCGGACTCCGCCCGCGACAGCCCGAGTATCCCGCCGATCCGCTCCGCCTCACCCGGCGAGACCCGCTGCACGCCCACCAGCGCCGAGCCACGCAGCAAACCGGGTGCCACGGGGCTCAGATACGGCAGCAGCGTCAGCACCGACCGCCACGGCGACGCCACCACCCGCCCGCGCGGCGGCCGCGCCCCGCAGTCCCGCACCACCAGGGCCGGACTGTCCACCGTCGCCCCCATCGGCGGCACCCGGCCCACGTCATGCAGGGTGACGCACCGCAGCCCGGCCCCCGCGGCCTGCGCCAGGGCGGCCCACGCCTGCGCACGGCCGGTCTCGATGGCCACCCGCGCCCCCGTACCCGCCGCACGCAGGGCCAGCGCCTGCGCCGTCCACAGCCCGCCGATCAGCAGCACCTCGTACGGCACCGGCCGGTGGAACCCGATGAGCTGCGGATGCCCCGCCGCGTCGTCGCCGAGCACCACACCGTCGTCCCCGACGGGCAGCGACAGCGCCCCCAGCGCGTCGGTGGCCACCGTATGCCCCGCGTGCCGCGGCCCCACCAGACCGAGACCCCGCGGGCGGCTCTCGCCGGACCCGCTCATCCTCCCGGTCACCGCGCGCCGCCCAGTGGCAGCGTCGCCAACACCCCCGGAAGCTGCTCCCGGTCCAGGTGTACGAGGGACACCTTCGCCGAGCGCGCGGCGGCGACCAGGGCCCGCCGCACCCCGACCAGCTCGTCGTCGGAGCCTCCGGTGACCCGCACATGACCCGCCACCCGCGTCAACCCCCGGTGCCCGGCACGCCGCACGGTGAGGCTGAGGGTGGTCGCGTACGAGGGTATCGCGGTCATCGACGCGACCAGCCGGGGCAGCGGGCTCGCGGCCGGACCCAACTCGGGCCAGCGGCCCACCGCGTAGGCGGTGTGCCAGCGGTCGTCGCAGCGCCAGGCCCGCGCGGTCTCGGCGGTACGCCGCCGCGGCGCGGCGTCCGTACGGGTCGCGCGCGCCGCCTGGACCGGATTGGCGCAGGCAGCCGTGGCCACCGCGGAGTGCAGCTCCTCCTGATCGAGTACGACGGCACGGAACCCCGCGCCGATGACCCGGCTCGCCAGGTGGTCGGCCGCGCGCACCAGGCACCGCTGAGCGCCTTCGACGCCCCCGCCACGCGCCTCGACAGCCTCCGGGCACAGCTCAGGGTCCAACTTCAGCGCCACCCACGTCATCCGCACCGCAGGCGCCCCGGCCTGCTCCCGCAAGGGCAGGTACGACAGCCGGGCCACGCACCGCCGGGGCAGCCGCGGCGCGGGAGCGGGCCGTACCTGCTGCACCACCTGGGCGGACTCCAGCGCGATGTCGTCCACCGCGAGAGCGTCGGCCAGCAGCGGCAGCGGGAGGGCTCGCGCCCCGAGCGCCGGGCGCACCATCGCCCCACCGGCCTCGACCCGTACCACCGCGGTGAGGAAGGCGCCGTCGCCGAGCATCCCGACCGCGCGCCGGTCCCGGCCCGCGTACGGGCACGGGCGCAGCCCCGGCGCGCACTCCACCACGGGCGCCAGCCTCGCGTCCACGCCGTCCGGCGGCGGCTCGGCGGACAGCCGCCGACGAGCACGGAACGCGAGCACCGTGGACGCCCAGTCCTGCACGCCGCGCCCACGGCGGCGCGGCACGGCCAGCAGCACCAGCGAGGCGGCCAGCACGACGGCGGACGCCAGCCAGCGCCCGCCCGCGACGCACCCGACCGCGACCAGGGCGAGCGCCACCTCGACGAGGACCAACCGCGGCAGCGGGACCGGGCCGCCGCGACGCGTCCCCGAGAGCGGACGCAAGGTCGCCGCCCGAGGCGAGGCGCCCCCGTCACACCGTTGCCACCGGGAAGCGTCAACACCTGGCGCGGCGGTCAGCCCCCCACGCCCACGCGTCGCCGTACCCACCGTCAGCTCACCTCCTCCAGCCGGTACTCCAGCGCCGAGCGCCCCGAACCGGTCGCTCGCACAGGCCTGTTGAAAGTCGGATCACCCTGACTGAGCAGGATGGGCAGACCATCTACGGGCATAGTAGGGGGCCGGTACGACAACGGGCCCCGCGATGTGTTACGGGAGCCCACCCGTTCAGCGGGGAGAGGGACAGAGAGACACATGGCATCGCGGCGGGACGAACTCAACGCCTACACCTTCGCGAAGCGGAGGCTGGTCGCGCAGTTCCTGCGTCCCTGCCCCACCGGCACGGACGAGGGCGCGCCCAAGCCCTTGCGCGGCGTGCTGCCGAGCGTGATCGTCGCCGTGGTGCTGCTCGCCGCCTTCGGCGCGTGGGGCATGGTCAAGCCGGTCGCGCCCAAGGACTGGGACACCCCCGGCGCGAACGTCATCGTCGCCAGCGAGTCCACCGCCCGCTATGTGGTGTTGCGGACCAAGGCGGCGGGCGAGGACCGGGTGCGGCTGCACCCGGTCCTGAACATGTCCTCCGCCAAGCTCCTCCTCGACCCGGACCGGGCCGAGGTCGTCGACGTCGACGACTCGGTACTCGACGGCGGCACGATCCCGCACGGCGCGACCCTCGGCATCCCGTACGCCCCCGACCGGCTCCCGGACAAGGACGAAGCGGGCGCCGCCAAGCGCTGGGCGGTCTGCGAGAGCCCCGGCGCGGACGGCAGGGGCATCCGGAAGGCGGCGTTCGTCCTCGCCGGGAGCGACCAGCGGAAGACCGAGGGCGCGGGCCGCCTGCGCGGCGGCGAACTCCTCTACGTACAAACCCCCGACGCGACCCGGTACGTCGTCGACGCCCAGGGCCGCGCCTACGAGATCGAGCGGGACGAACTGCTGCTGCGCGCGGTGGTCGGCCAGGGACGCACACCCCAACGAGTGACCCGCGACTGGCTGGACACCCTGCACAAGGGTGACCGCATCACCTTCCCCAAGATCGACGGAACTCCGGGCGCCGACGCGGCCGTACCCGGCGGCCACCGCGTCGGCATGGTCCTGGAGTCCACGGACGGCGCCGGGAAGCAGAAGTACCTGGTGCTGCCGGACCGGGTGGCCCCCGTATCGGACTTCACGGCGAAACTCCTGCTCAGCAGCCGCGACCTGGTCGACGTCGGCCAGCGCGACCAGGCCGAGCGGGTCAGCCCCGCCGCCATCAGGCCCGGCAAGCCGTACGGCAGGCACCGCAGCTGGCCCCAGAGCCTCCCGGTCCCGGTCAACGCCGCGCACCCCGAGCGGGGCGGCCGCGACACCGTCTGCACCGTCCTGCGCGACGTCGACGACCGGGACGGCGCCACGACCCTCAGCACCTGGGCGGGCGCCGACTTCCCCCTCCCGCTCCCGCACGGCGCCAGCAGCGCCTACGTCACCCCCGGCTCCGGCCAGCTCTACCGGCAGTTCCAGGGCGAGGAGACCGGCTCGGGCCCCCTCTTCCTGGTCACCGACACCGGCGTGCGCTACGCGCTGGCGGAAGCCCGACAGGCCCGGAACCGCCTGGGCTACCAGGACGTCCCAGCGGCCCCCGTCCCGCTCGCGTGGTCCTCGTTCCTGCCCGTCGGTCCCCGCTTGTCGACGGCCGCGGCCCGCCAGCCGCAGGGGCTCCCGGCCCCGTCCACCGCGTTGGCCGACACGCACGCCCGGTGCGCCTTCCCCGGTGAGACGTACGAGGGCCGGCCCTGGTCGCTGCGGCGCGTCCCGCTCGACGAACTGTGGGAGCAGTCCACGGGGAAGGGCGTACGCGTCGCGGTCATCGACACCGGCGTGGACGTGGGGAACACCCAACTCGCCCCCAACGTGGACACCGCGAGCGGCCGCACCTTCCTGCGCGAGGACCTCAAGGACGGCAACCTCAAGGACGGCAACCTCAAGGACGACAACTTCAAGGACGGCACCACGGACACGGTCGGCCACGGCACGAAGGTCGCCGGAATCATCGCGGCCCGCCCCGCCGAGGGCACCGGATTCGTCGGCCTGGCCCCGGACGCCACGATCATCCCGATCCGGCAGAACGACGCCGCCCGCAACGGCACCGCCGAGGATCTCGCCGCCGCGATCCGCTACGCGGCGGGTGAAGCCGAGGCCGACGTCATCAACATCTCGCAGCACACGGCCGACCCGGTCACACCGACCTCAGCCCTGAGGCAGGCCGTGGACGAGGCCCTGGCCAAGGACGTCGTGATCGTCGCGTCGGCGGGCAACGACGGCATCGGCGGCGACGTCGAGAAGCCCTACCCGGCGTCCTACCAGGGCGTGCTCGCCGTAGCCGCGGCGGACCGCGACAACCAACGTGCGCCGTTCTCCCAGTCCGGCGACTTCGTCGGCATCGCGGCCCCCGGAGTGGACATGGTCTCCACCGTGCCCGGCGGCGGCCACTGCGCCGACGACGGCACCAGCTTCGCCGCCCCGTACGTCGCCGGGGTCGCCGCGCTCGTCAGGGCCAAGCACCCGGACTGGACCCGTCAGGAGGTCGTGGCCCAGCTTCAGCAGACCGCCGAACGCTCGATCGCGGGCCACGACCGCCTGGTCGGCTGGGGCGTGGTCGACCCGGTCCGCGCCCTCATCGAGGACGAGACCCGCGGCGACAGGCCGGTGGCCCGCGAGGGCGTCACCAGGGCCGAGCCGCCCGCCGTCGCGCGGCTCCCGCTCGGCGAGACCCCGCAGGAGCGGAACGCCCGCCTGGCGACGTACACGGTCGTCGCCGGCGGCGTACTGGTGGCCGCGATCTCGGGAGGCGCGGTGGCCCTACGAGACTCACGAACGCGCGAACGAACCACGCGAGAAGGCAACGAGAGAGGTCACCCATGAGCGACGGCCGCAAGCTGAACGACCACCAGGTCAAGCTCCTGCAGAAGGACATCCTGCTGCGCTACGAGTCGGTCAAGGGCCAGGTCGTCGCCCTGCAACAGACCCTGGACACCATGGAGGCCCAGTGGCGGGGCATCGGCGCGGGAGCCTTCAACGACAAACAGCGGCTCATCAACCAGCGCATGCAGAGCATCGGCCGCACCCTGCTGGACTTCCTGGACAACATCGAGCTCACGAAGAAGGACAAGGACCGTCTCGAAGACGGCGTGCGCGCGACCATGAACAGCGTCGACGTCGAACTCGGCGCCTCGAAGTCCGCCATCAGCGGCTACTGACGAAGGAACGGACGAAGGAACGGACGAAGGAACGGACGAAGGAGACTGACAGCGTGGCCACGAACAACCCCGACGAACTCGCCGTCAAATACGGCGGACTCGACGCCATCACGACCGTGCTGGGCAACCAGGCGAAGAAGCTCGACGACGACCTCAGGGCCCTGAAGACCGCCATGGAGCGGGTCGCGGCGGGCTGGGAGGGGGAGGCCCACAGGGCGTTCACACGGCAGCAGAAGCAGTGGGACGCGGACGCCACCGCCATCCACACGGCCCTCAAGGAGATCTCCAGGAGGGTCACCGACGCGGGCGGCGACTACCGCGGCGGCGACCTACGAGCCGCGGGCTACTTCCAGTAGCCGACGTCTCAGAGCTCCGGCGGCATGAGGCCCGTCTGGACCAGCGGGTACCCGCGCCGCCGCGAGACGAAGGTGCCGCGCCCGGCAGGCATCGGCCGCGGCCGCGTCTTCCTCAGGAGCTCACCCTCACCGGGGTCGCCGGACAACACCACACCCTGCGCGCCCAGTTCCAGCATGCGCTGCGTGAAGGGCTCGTACGACGCGCGCCCGGCGCCCGCCGTGCTCCGGGCGATGAGGAAGCGGACGCCGACATCGCGGGAGAAGGGGAGCAGCTCGGTCAGCGGGGCGAGCGGGTTGCCGCTCGACGTGGAGACCAGGTCGAAGTCGTCGACGACGACGTACACCGTGGGACCCTGCCACCAGCTGCGGTCCCGGAGTTCTCGGGCCGTCACATCGGGGGACGGGGTGCGGCGTTCCATCATGTCGGCCAGCGCCGCGATGTGGTGGTCCATGGCGTGGGACAGCGGGACGTACTCGGCCAGATGAGACGCCGGGACGGCGTCCAGCAGGGAGCGCCGGTTGTCGACGACGAGGAGCTTGGCGCCGTTCCCGTCCGGGTAGCGCTCCGTGAGCTGCCTGATCAGCAGCCGGAGCAGGTTCGACTTCCCGGACTCGCTCTCGCCGAAGACGAGGAAGAACGGGTCGCGGTCGAAGTCGACGAACACCGGCGACAGGCTGTCCTCGTCGATGCCGAAGGCGACACCGCGCTCCGGCCGGGCGCCGCCCGCCGGAAGGCTCGCGACCGGCAGCTCGCGCGGCAGCAGCCGCACCGGCGGGGCGCCGGGGGCGGTCCAGCGCCGGGCGCCCTCATCGGCCAGGGCCGCCGTGGCGTCCGACAGGCCGCGGTCCGAGCCGATCCCGTCGATCCGCGGCACCGCCGCCATGAAGTGCAGCTTCTCCGGGGCGATCCCGCGCCCCGGCACACCGGCCGGCACGTTCACCGCGGCCTTGCGGTCGATGTCGGAGTCCATGACGTCACCGAGTCGCAGTTCCAGGCGGTTCATCAGATGGTCCTTGAGGCCGGCCCTGACCTCCATCGACCGGGACGCGGTCACGACCAGATGGACGCCGTAGCCCAGGCCGCGCGCCGCCAGGTCGGTGACCAGCGTCTCCAAACCCTCGTACTCGGCACGGAAGTTCCCCCACCCGTCGACCACCAGGAACACATCACCCCACGGCTGCTCCTCCACCGGGATGTCGCCCCGCGCCCGCATCCTGCGGTACGTGGCGACGGAGTCGATGCCGTGGCCGCGGAAGTACTCCTCGCGCCGGGTGAGGACCCCGTACACCTCGGCGACCGTACGCCGCACCCGCTCGGGGTCGAGGCGGGACGCGACCGAGCCCACATGCGGCAGCCCGGCCACGGACGCCAGACCGCCACCGCCGAAGTCGAGACCGTAGAACTGGACCTCCCGCGGCGTGTGGGTCAGCGCGAAGGACGCGATCAGGGTGCGCAGCAGCGTCGACTTGCCGGACCGCGGGCCGCCGACGATCTGCAGATGGCCCGCCGCGCCCGAGAAGTCCCGGTACAGCGGGTCGCGGCGCTGCTCGAAGGGCTTGTCGAGCAGCCCCAGCGGGACGACGAGCCGCCCCGCGCCCGCGTAGCCGGGCTGGGCCAGGCCGCGCCCCGGCACCTCCGCGAGCCCCGGCAGGAGTTCGTCCAGCGGCGGCGGGGCGTCCAGCGGCGGCAGCCACACCTGGTGCGCCGACGCCCCGCGCCCCTCCAGACGTCGCACCACGACGTCGAGGACCGTGTCGGCCAGCGCGTCGTCTTCGAGCGGCCCCGCGCCGGGCGTCGCCGTCGGCGCGTCGGGCCGTACGTGACTGACCGGCACCTCGGCGGCCGTGAACGGCACCGGCCCGCGGCTCAGCGGCAGCGGCCCTGAGGCGTCGGCGGCCCGCCGGGACTCGGCCCGCCGGGACCCGGCACGGTAGGCCCCGGACACGTACGCCGCCTTGAAGCGGACCATCTCGTCCGTGCCGAACGTGAGCAGCCCGGAGCCGGGGACGTTCGGCAGCGCATAGGCGTCCGGGACCCCGAGCGCCGCACGCGACTCGGCCGCGGAGAACGTCCGCAGCCCGATCCGGTAGGACAGGTAGGTCTCCAGACCGCGCAGCCGCCCCTCCTCCAGACGTTGCGAGGCCAGCAGCAGATGCACGCCCAGCGAACGCCCGATGCGCCCGATCCGCACGAACATCTCGATGAAATCCGGCTTCGCGGTGAGCAGTTCGCTGAACTCGTCGATCACCAGGACGAGTGAGGGGAGCGGCTGGAGCGCGGTCCCCGCCGGATCCGCGGCGCCCGCGGCACGCGCCTTCTCGTAGTCGTGGACGTTCGCGTGGTTGCCCGCGTCCCGGAGCAGCTCCTGGCGGCGGTTGAGCTCACCGCTGAGGGAGTCGCCCATCCGGTCCACCAGGGTCAGATCGTCCGCGAGGTTGGTGATGACCGCGGCGACATGCGGCAGTCGGGACATCCCGGCGAAGGTGGCGCCGCCCTTGAAGTCCGCCAGGACGAAGTTGAGGGTCTCCGACGTGTGCGTGACGGCCAGGCCGAGCACGAGCGTACGCAGCAGCTCCGACTTGCCGGAGCCGGTCGCCCCGACACACAGCCCGTGCGGGCCCATGCCCTCCCGCGCGGCCTCCTTCAGGTCGAGCAGCACCGGCGCGCCGTCCTCGCCGACGCCGATCGGGACGCGCAGCCGCTCCGCCTGTGCGCGCGGCCGCCAGGTACGCGAGACGTCCACGGACGCGGCGTCGCCCAGGTCCAGCAGGTCGGTGAACTCCAGGTCGGCCAGCAGCGGTTCGTCCTCGTCGCCGCCCGACGGCATCCGCAGCGGGGCCAGCTGCCGGGCCAGCGCCTCGGCGGCCGCCAGGCTCAGCCGGTCGGGGACCCCGTCGTAGGCGACGCCGTGCCCCGGCTCCAGGCGCAGCGTGTCGCGGTCCACCACCGCCGAAAGACCGCCGCGCGGCCCGCCGAGCCCGCCGAGTTCGCCGGGCGCGACCTCGACGACCGTCACGCCGAGCAGGCCGTCGGCCGCGGCGAGCGGCGACGCCGGTGGCAGCGGCGAACCGTCCAGGACGACCAGGATGTGCGGCTGGTCGAGCGGCGGCTGACCGCCGGTCCTGAAGCGCGGGCGGCCCTCAAGGCGCGCGGCCAGCGCCTCGTCCAACACGCGCGCGTCGGCGGTGATCAGTCTGCGGCTGCCCGCACCGTCCGGCGCGCCCGGTGACTGCGCGTGCGGCAGCCACTTGGCCCACTCCCACTGCCCGGCCGCGCCCCGCCCGGCGGCGATCGCGACGACCAGGTCGTCGGGGGAGTGCAGCGCCGCCAGCGAGCCGACCATCGCACGGGCCGCGGAGCGTACGGAATCCGCGTCGCCGCTGAGCGTCAGGTGCGGGAAGGCGCGTAACGACACGGCCATGGGCAGCCCGTCCAGCGTGCTGTGCGTGCTCAGGAACCGCCGCATCGCGTCCGCCGTCAGCGGCTCCAGCTCGTCCGCCGGAGCCGTCTCGGGGGCGACGAGCTCAGTGGCCAGCCGCTGGCGGCCCAGGCCGATCCGCACCTGGCCGAAGTCGTGGTCGCCGACCCGCCGCTCCCAGACCCGGCCGCCCTCGGCGACCAGCGCCCACAGCTGCTCGGGCGCGGGATGCAGGAAGAACTGCGCGTCGCGCTGCGACCGAGCCGTCCCGCGTACCGTACGCCGGGTCCGCGCCAGGTACTTGAGATAGTCGCGCCGCAGGTCGGCCAGCTGGCCCTGGGCGCCGCGGCGGTAGCGTACGAGTGTCGCGGCGGCCAGCGCGACCGTCGAGGCGATCATCACCATGCCCATGATCCGCATGATCGGATGCGGCGTCATAAAGAAGAAGACGACCGAACCGCCCATGCCGAGCATCGGCAGAAGCTGCAAGAGCGCGCCCTCCTGCTGCCCACGGGGCAGGGCGGGCGGCGGCCGCAACCGCACCTGTTCGCCTGGCACTTCGGCGGGCATCGCGCGCGGCGGGCGCTTGACGACGATCTGGCTCACAGCTCACTGATTCCCTTGCCGGACGGCACCGCTCCGCTGCCGGACGGCACCGCTCCACTGCCGGACGGGATAGCTCCGCGCGCCGCCCCCTGGCGACGGGCGCCGTCCGCGGAGCGCGATCCTACGTCGCGGACGCGAGGGGTGATCCTCCGTGCGGACGAGCGCGCCGCTGAGCGGTAGGCTGCCGCCCCGCTGCGCGGCCGCCCGAGAACCACCGCACACGGCCGGGCAGTTCAGCCGCCGTCCAGGCTGAGGCCCGTGCGCCGGGCCGAGCCCGCACAGGAGAGCACCAGGTGAGCACGACGATCCGAGCGGCGGCCACCGGAACCGGTCACCCGAGTCCCGGAACGCCTTCCGCCAACGCGACGCCGTCCGTACTGTCCGTCAACACGCCGCCGTCCGTACCGTCCGTCAGCGCGACAGGCTTCTGCCGCGTCACCGTCGTCGCCCCCGACAGCCGGATCGACGTGGCGCTCCCGGACGACGTCCCGCTCGCCGACCTGTACCCGGAGATCCTCCGGCTCTCGGGCCAGCGCCCCGCGCCCGGCGCCCCCGTCGGCTACCACCTGCTGCGCCGCGACGGCGCCGCACTGGACGGCGCGGACTCGCTCGCCGCCCAGCGCGTCCTCGACGGCGAACTGCTGTCGCTGCGCCCCTTCGCCGACTCGCTTCCCCCGGCGGTCTTCGACGACGTCTCGGACGCCGTCGCCTCCGCCGTCGCCCGCGACCGCACCCTGTGGCGCGACGCGCACACGCGCGCCGCGGGGCTCACCGGCGGTTCCGTACTCCTGCTGCTGCTCGCCTGCGTCCTGTGGACCGCACACCCCGGTCACGCCACCCACGGGCCGCCGGGCATCCTGGCCGCGATCGCCGCCGTCCTCCTGCTCGCGCTCGCGGGCGTCCGCTCCCGCGTGTACGACGACCGGGGCTCGGCCCTCGCCTTCGGCGCCGGAGCGCTGGCGAACGCCGCCGTAGCCGGATCCGGGCTGCTCCCGCCGACCGCCGGGCAGGGCGTGGGCAGGCTGCAGTTCCTGCTCGCCTGCGCCGCCGTGCTGGTCGCCGCGGTGATCCTGGCGATCGTCACACCCAGCGGGGGCGGCCCCTTCGTGGCGTGCGTCCTCGCCTCGGCCGTCGGCCTGCTGGTGACCTTCCTCGCGATCCTCCATGCCCTGACCCCCGTCGAGACCGCCGCACTCTGCGCGCCGGCCGCCGTCGGCGGCCTCGCCTTCCTGCCCGGACTCTCGGCGCGCTTCGCCCGCCTGCCCGTCGGCTTCACACCGCCCCGCACCACGGTCGGCGACTACGGCGACGGGCCCGACCCCGTGCCCCAGGGCTCCGTCGACGCCGCGCGCGTCGCCGCGCGGGCCAGCCGCGGCCATGAACTCCTGCTCGGCCTGACCGGCGGCTGCGCCCTGGTCGCGACGGCCGCCGCCGCGGTACTGGGCTTCTCCGGCGACGTAGGGGGACACCTGCTCGCGCTCGCCACCGGCGTCGGCATGCTCATGCGCGCCTCCCTCTTCCGCTACACGGCACAGGTCGGCTGCGCCCTGGCGGCGGGCCTCGGCTCGCTGCTGCTGCTCGGCGCCGGTCTCGCCCTGAACCCCCCGGCCGACCTGTGGCTGCGGGCCGAGCGGGGCGACGCGTCGGGGCTCGACCTCCAACTGGTCTGGCTCGCCGCGGCCATCGCCGTGGCGGCCGCGGTGATCGTCGCGATCGGCCTGATCGTTCCGCGCGAGGGCGTCACCCCCTTCTGGGGGCGATTCCTGGAGATCGCCGAAGCCTCCGTCCTGCTGACGCTGGTCCCGCTGTGCCTCGCCGTCTTCGACGTCTATCACTCGATCCGGGCACTCACCTCGTGACGCGGACCGATGCCGTGACGCGGGCTGGTACTCTGTGTAACGCCCGTCTGTGTACGCGCCCCGAATCCCGGCCGACGACCCCGTCGTCACCCGAATGGAGCAGCTGGAGCAGCGCCGACGGCCCCCGCCTCCGAGTCACGGAAGCTCTCTGAGAAGAAGACCAGGAGCACTCGGCGGCAGCACGAGACAAACGAGGAGTTCGCGTGTCGCTCGACACCGCCACGAAGAAGCAGATCATGGCCGAGTTCGCCACCAAGGAGGGTGACACCGGCTCCCCCGAGGTCCAGGTGGCGCTGCTCTCGCGTCGCATCTCCGACCTGACGGAGCACCTGAAGACCCACAAGCACGACCACCACTCCCGCCGTGGTCTGCTGATCCTGGTCGGCCAGCGTCGCCGCCTGCTGCAGTACCTCGCCAAGAAGGACATCCAGCGCTTCCGTACGCTGGTCGAGCGCCTCGGCATCCGCCGCGGTGCGGCGGGCGCCAAGTAAGACATGCCGAAGGGAGCGGTTCCCGCGTAACGGGGGAGCCGCTCCCTTCGCCGTACGTGCACAGTCGCGTCAGGCCTTTGTAGTCTGGTCGCACCGCAGTAACCGTAGTAACCGCAGTACCGAACGAGGAGAAGCGTCCCCTCGCCGCCGCCGGTCCTCGGTAGTGGCCTCCGGGACCCATCACCCCGGATGCTTCGATCGAAGACCGGCCCGACCCACAGGCGCGCTTCTCCGCCTCCGTCCCCACGCCATACGGGCAAGGGGGACGAAAGACGAAAAAGACGAGTAGACACGGAGATATCGCTAGTGGAGAACGAGACCCACTACGCCGAGGCCGTCATCGACAACGGCACCTTCGGCACCCGCACCATCCGCTTCGAGACGGGCCGCCTGGCCAAGCAGGCCGCCGGCTCCGCCGTCGCGTACCTGGACGACGACACCATGGTGCTGTCGGCCACCAGCGCCTCCAAGAAGCCCAAGGACCAGCTCGACTTCTTCCCCCTCACGGTGGACGTCGAGGAGCGGATGTACTCGGCCGGCAAGATCCCCGGCTCCTTCTTCCGCCGTGAGGGCCGCCCCTCCGAGGACGCCGTCCTCACCTGCCGCCTGATCGACCGCCCGCTGCGCCCGTCGTTCAAGAGCGGCCTGCGGAACGAGATCCAGATCGTCGAGACGGTCATGGCGCTCAACCCCGACCACCTGTACGACGTGATCGCGATCAACGCCGCCTCCTGCTCCACGCAGCTGGCCGGGCTGCCCTTCTCGGGCCCGATCGGCGGCACCCGCGTCGCCCTGATCAAGGGCCAGTGGGTCGCCTTCCCGACGCACACCGAGCTCGAGGACGCCGTCTTCGACATGGTCGTCGCGGGCCGCGTCCTGGAGGACGGCGACGTCGCGATCATGATGGTCGAGGCCGAGGCCACCGAGAAGACCATCCAGCTCGTCGCGGACGGCGCCGCCGCCCCCACCGAGGAGGTCGTCGCCGCCGGTCTGGAGGCCGCCAAGCCCTTCATCAAGGTGCTCTGCAAGGCCCAGTCGGAGCTGGCCGCCAAGGCCGCCAAGCCGGTCGGCGAGTTCCCGGTCTTCCTCGACTACGAGGACGACGTGCTGGAGGCCCTCACCGCCGCCGTGTCCGCCGAGCTGGGCCAGGCGCTCACCATCGCCGGCAAGCAGGAGCGCGAGGCCGAGCTGGACCGCGTCAAGGGCATCGCCGCCGAGAAGCTGCTCCCGCAGTTCGAGGGCCGCGAGAAGGAGATCTCCGGCGCCTACCGCGCGCTGACCAAGAAGCTGGTCCGCGAGCGCATCATCAAGGACAAGGTCCGCATCGACGGCCGCGGCGTCACGGACATCCGTACGCTCGCCGCCGAGGTCGAGGCCATCCCGCGGGTGCACGGCTCGGCCCTGTTCGAGCGTGGCGAGACCCAGATCCTGGGCGTCACCACCCTGAACATGCTCCGCATGGAGCAGCAGCTGGACACCCTCTCGCCGGTGACCCGCAAGCGCTACATGCACAACTACAACTTCCCGCCGTACTCCGTCGGCGAGACCGGCCGCGTGGGCTCGCCCAAGCGCCGCGAGATCGGCCACGGCGCGCTCGCCGAGCGCGCCATCGTGCCGGTGCTGCCGACGCGCGAGGAGTTCCCGTACGCCATCCGCCAGGTCTCCGAGGCGCTGGGCTCCAACGGCTCGACGTCCATGGGCTCGGTCTGCGCCTCCACCATGTCGCTGCTGAACGCCGGTGTGCCGCTGAAGGCCGCCGTCGCGGGCATCGCGATGGGCCTGATCTCCCAGGAGATCGACGGCGAGACGCACTATGTCGCCCTCACCGACATCCTCGGTGCGGAGGACGCCTTCGGCGACATGGACTTCAAGGTCGCCGGCACGAAGCAGTTCGTGACCGCGCTCCAGCTCGACACCAAGCTCGACGGCATCCCCGCCTCGGTGCTGGCCGCCGCGCTGAAGCAGGCCCGTGACGCGCGTCTGCACATCCTCGACGTGATGAACGAGGCCATCGACGTCCCGGACGAGATGTCCCCGAACGCCCCGCGGATCATCACCGTCAAGATCCCGGTGGACAAGATCGGCGAGGTCATCGGCCCCAAGGGCAAGATGATCAACCAGATCCAGGAGGACACCGGCGCCGACATCACGATCGAGGACGACGGCACCATCTACATCGGCGCCGCCGACGGTCCGGCCGCCGAGGCCGCCCGCGCCACGATCAACGGCATCGCCAACCCGACCATGCCGGAGGTCGGCGAGCGCTACCTGGGCACGGTCGTCAAGACGACCACCTTCGGCGCGTTCGTGTCGCTCATGCCGGGCAAGGACGGTCTGCTGCACATCTCGCAGATCCGCAAGCTGGCCGGCGGCAAGCGCGTGGAGAACGTCGAGGACGTCCTCGGCGTCGGCGCCAAGGTGCAGGTCGAGATCGCCGAGATCGACTCCCGCGGCAAGCTCTCGCTGATCCCCGTGATCGAGGGCGAAGAGGGCGAAGAGAAGAAGGACGACGCCGCCAAGTGACGTCCCGTAGTTCTCAGGCGACGGCCCGTGCCTCATCCGAGGCGCGGGCCGTCGCCCGTACCCAAACCCTGCTCAAGGGCGAGAACGGCATCGGCACGGTCCGCCGTACGACCCTGCCGGGCGGCCTGCGCGTCGTCACCGAGACCCTCCCCTCCGTACGCTCCGCCACCTTCGGCATCTGGGCCCACGTCGGCTCACGCGACGAGACGCCGTCCCTGAACGGCGCCACGCACTACCTGGAGCACCTCCTCTTCAAGGGCACCAAGCGCCGCAGCGCCCTGGACATCTCCGCCGCGATCGACGCGGTCGGCGGCGAGATGAACGCCTTCACGGCGAAGGAGTACACCTGCTACTACGCGCGCGTGCTCGACACCGACCTGCCGCTCGCGATCGACGTGGTGTGCGACATGCTCACCGGCTCGCTGATCGAACAGGAGGACGTCGACGCCGAGCGCGGGGTCATCCTCGAAGAGATCGCGATGACCGAGGACGATCCGGGCGACTGCGTACACGACCTGTTCGCGCACACCATGCTCGGCGACACCCCCCTCGGCCGCCCCGTGCTCGGCACCGTCGACACGGTCAACGCGCTCGACGCGGCGCGTATCCGCCGCTTCTACAAGCGGCACTACGACCCGACCCACCTGGTGGTCGCGGCCGCCGGAAACGTCGACCACGCGCGCGTGGTACGCCAGGTCCGCGCCGCGTTCGAGAAGGCGGGAGCCCTCTCGGACACCCGCGCCACCCCGGTCGCCCCGCGCGACGGCCGTCGCAAGCTGCGTACGGCGGGACAGGTCGACGTGGTCAACCGCAGGGGCGAGCAGGCTCATGTCATCCTCGGCATGCCCGGCCTGGCCCGCACCGACGAGCGCCGCTGGGCCCTGAGCGTCCTGAACGCCGCGCTCGGCGGCGGGATGTCCTCACGCCTCTTCCAGGAGATCCGCGAGAAGCGCGGCCTGGCCTACAGCGTGTACTCGTACACCTCGGGCTTCGCCGACTGCGGCCTGTTCGGCGTCTACGCGGGGTGCCGGCCCAGCCAGGTGTCCGACGTGCTGAAGATCTGCCGCGACGAGCTCGCCCAGGTCGCCGAGCACGGCCTGTCCGACGACGAGGTCGGCCGCGCCGTCGGCCAGCTCGCGGGCTCCACCGTGCTGGGCCTGGAGGACACCGGCGCCCTGATGAACCGCATCGGCAAGAGCGAGCTGTGCTGGGGCGATCAGATGTCGGTCGACGACATGCTCGCCCGGATATCGGCGGTCACGCCCGACGAGGTGCGGGCCGTCGCCCACGACATCCTGGGCCAGCGCCCCTCCCTGTCGGCCATCGGCCCGATCAAGGACAAGCAGGCAGCCCGCCTGACCGAAGTGGTCTCCTGACCCGTAGAAGGCAGAAGGACGAAGCAATGAGCAAGCTGCGCGTGGCCGTCATCGGCGCCAAGGGCCGGATCGGCGCCGAGGCGGTACGAGCCGTCGAAGCCGCCGAGGATCTGGAACTGGTCGCCGCCCTGAGCCGGGGCGACCAGCTGGAGACCCTGGTGGAGTCCGGAGCCCAGGCGGCGGTCGAGCTGACCACCCCCGACTCGGTGATGGGCAACCTCGACTTCTGCGTGCGGCACGGCATCCACGCCGTCGTCGGCACCACCGGCTGGACCGACGACCGCCTCGCGCAGCTGAACGGCTGGCTCGCCGAGAGCCCGGACACCGGTGTCCTGATCGCGCCGAACTTCTCCATCGGCGCGGTGCTCAGCATGCAGTTCGCCCGCCAGGCGGCCCGCTTCTTCGAGTCCGCCGAGGTCGTCGAGCTGCACCACCCGAACAAGGTGGACGCGCCGTCCGGCACCGCGACCCGCACCGCCCAGCTCATCGCCGCCGCCCGTGCACAGGCCGGCTGCGCCCCGCAGCCGGACGCCACCACCACGGCGCTGGACGGCGCCCGCGGCGCGCGCGTCGACGGGGTGCCGGTGCACGCCGTACGCCTGCGGGGCATGCTCGCCCACCAGGAGGTACTGCTCGGCGGCGAGGGCGAGACCCTGACCATCCGGCATGACTCGCTGCACCACACCAGCTTTATGCCGGGCATCCTGCTAGGTGTGCGCCGCGTGGTGTCCACGCCGGGCCTCACCTTCGGCCTGGAACACTTCCTGGACCTCGGCAACTGAACGGTCGCCCGACATGCGCGCAAAGATCACGTACTTCGCCCTGGCCGCCGTCCTGGTCGTCTACTTCGTCCTGGTCGGCAGCCGCGGCGTGCTGCTCATACGGGAGGGCACCGCGCTCACCGTCTCCTTCGGCGTGGCGGTGCTGGTGCTGCCGTTGATCGGCGTCTGGTTCCTGTGGAAGACCACGCAGTTCGCCCGCCGGGCGAACCAGCTGGCCGCCGAGCTCGAGGCCGAGGGCGGGCTGCCTGTCGACGACCTGAAGCGCACCCCGAGCGGCCGCATCGACCGTGACTCCGCCGACGCGGTGTTCGCCCAGCGGCGCGCGGAGACCGAGGACGCCCCGGACGACTGGCGCTGCTGGTTCCGCCTCGCCGTCGCCTACCACGACGCCCGCGACACGCCACGCGCCCGCAAGGCGATGCAGCGCGCGATCGCCCTGCGCGACGCCGCACGCGAGGCGCCGGACCTCCGGCGGAACGCCTGACGCGGTTACGCGCTCACGGGCACCCGGCGGCGCTCGTCAGCCCAGGACTCCACGGCGTCCGCGGCCCGGTCGAACGCCTCGGACCTGGCCAGGAAGTCCGCGCTGCGATCGGTGAACAGCGGCGCCGCCGACTGAGCGTCGCCGCTCCGCACGAGGACCAGCGCCTGCCCCTGAACGGTGCGCGGCAGCCCCAGCCAGCGCACCGGCTGCTGGACGGTGCGCACCTCCTGGACCTGCTGCCAGGGAACCGTCCGGGTCACGAAGAACCCCACCTGGCGCAGCCCCCGCCCGCTCACCCAGGTGCCCATACGCAGCAGGCGCACCGCGACCGCGATCACGGCCACCGCGCCGCCGACGCAGGTCGCCGCCGCCCGAGGTCCGCCGGCGAGCGCGATGACCAGCGCGGCGACCAGCAGATACGAGGCGAGCAGCAGGAGCAGTGCCGCGGCCCCGACCCGCCACGGTCCCGGACGGTACGGCCGACGCCACTGGTCGCGGTCGTCGTACGGCAGCGCGACATCGCCGCCGGACTCCATGTCATCGTCACCGAACGCGCGGTCGGCCGTCAGAAAGGGCAGGGGCACGACTGTTCCTCACTCCATGCACGCTCGACTGTGCTGTGCTGTGCTGTGCTCGGGTGAGGCTATCGAGGCGTACGGTCGGCGACCACCATTGGGGGTCCGGCCGTGTCAGCGTCCGTCCGACGCCTCGGACTGCTGCGTCGTGGCCGGTGACTGCTCGGGCGAGAGCGCGGGCAGCCCGAACAGCAGGGCGCCCACCAGGCCGCTGACCACCGTGAGGCCGAGCAGCACATGGCCGAGTATCTGGCCGCGGGTGGCGCGCTCGCGCGGCGGGGGCGTGACATTGCTCCGGAACTCGTCGGCCTCGGCGACGAAGGCGAACGGGACGGGCTCTCGCCGACGGAACATGACGGGCGCTTCTCCTCGGGTGTCGTAGACGGTGCCACGGGGGCCTCGCACTGAAGGGCTGCTACCCGTACAGACGTGCAAAACACCGCAGGGGTGCCCGGATCCGGCAAATTCGCCGAAGAACCTCCCAGAGCGCCGCCGAACGGTCGGGACTGTCCGCGGCGAGCCGTAGAGTGGGCGCCGCCCGAGCGATGTGAACGGAAGGACCCCCGCCGGTGAGTGAGACCCCCGCCGAAGACCTCAAGCCGAGCTTCCGCAGCGATGTGACCGTCGAGCTGGTGAAGCACAGCGCCGCCGACACCGACGTCCTGTGGGCCGCCCGTGTCTCCACGGCGGGCGAGCAGTCCCTGGACGAGCTCACCAAGGATCCGGAGCGCTCCAAGGGGCTGATCAACTACCTCATGCGGGACCGCCACGGCAGCCCCTTCGAGCACAACTCCATGACATTCTTCATCAGCGCCCCGATCTTCGTCTTCCGTGAGTTCATGCGGCACCGCGTCGGCTGGTCGTACAACGAGGAGTCGGGCCGGTACAGGGAGCTGCAGCCCGTCTTCTACGTACCCGGCGAGTCCCGCAAGCTCGTCCAGGAGGGCCGCCCCGGCAAGTACGTCTTCGTGGAGGGCACCCAGGCGCAACAGGAGCTCACCGGCCGCGTGATGGAGGACTCCTACCGCCAGGCCTACGAGGCGTACCAGGAGATGCTGGCCGCGGGCGTCGCGCGCGAGGTCGCCCGCGCGGTGCTGCCGGTCGGCCTGTTCTCCTCGATGTACGCGACCTGCAACGCCCGCTCGCTGATGCACTTCCTGGGCCTGCGCACCCAGCACGAGCTGGCCAAGGTCCCGTCCTTCCCGCAGCGGGAGATCGAGATGGTGGGCGAGCAGATGGAGCAGCAGTGGGCACGGCTGATGCCGCTCACGCACGCCGCGTTCAACGCCAACGGCAGGGTGGCCCCGTAGTGCCCGGACGCCGCTCGGGCACAGATGTGCGCCTAGCCGGGCGAAGTGTCCGTATTGCGGCTTTTCGTGAAGTTCATCTAGCCTGATCAAACGGACCCGGCGCTGCTTGAACCCCCGAGCAGGCAGCGCCGGGCTCCGTTTGTCGCGTCTGCCACCTCCCCCGAGGGGGGACCACGCACTGAGCAGCGAGTAGCGTGTTACCCATGGCTCCGACCTCCACTCCGCAGACCCCCTTCGGTAGGGTCCTCACCGCCATGGTCACGCCCTTCACGGCGGACGGCGCACTTGATCTCGACGGCGCGCAGCAGCTCGCCGCCCACCTGGTGGACGCAGGCAACGACGGCCTGATCATCAACGGCACCACCGGCGAGTCCCCCACCACCACCGACGCGGAGAAAACCGAGCTCGTACGAGCCGTACTGGAAGCGGTCGGCGACCGTGCCCACATCGTCGCGGGAGTCGGCACCAACGACACCCGCCACAGCCTTCAGCTCGCCCGCGCGGCGGAAGAGGTCGGCGCCCACGGCCTGCTGGCCGTCACGCCGTACTACAACAAGCCCCCGCAGGAAGGCCTGCTCCGGCACTTCACCGCCATCGCGGACTCCACCGGACTGCCGGTCATGCTCTACGACATCCCCGGCCGCAGCGGCGTACCGATCAACACCGAGACCCTGGTCCGGCTCTCCGAGCACCCGCGGATCGTCGCCAACAAGGACGCCAAGGGCGACCTCGGCCGCGCCAGCTGGGCCATCGCGCGTTCCAGCCTCGCCTGGTACTCCGGCGACGACATGCTCAACCTCCCGTTGCTCTCCGTCGGCGCGGTCGGCTTCGTCTCCGTGGTCGGCCATGTGGTGACCCCGGAGCTGCGCGCCATGCTCGACGCCCACAACAACGGCGACGTACACAAGGCGACGGAGATCCACCAGAAGCTGCTTCCGGTCTTCACCGGCATGTTCCGCACCCAGGGTGTGATCACCACCAAGGCCGCGCTCGCGCTACAGGGCCTCCCGGCCGGACCGCTGCGCCTGCCGATGGTGGAGCTCTCACCCGAGGAGACCCACCAGCTCAAGATCGACCTCGCCGCCGGCGGAGTGCAGCTGTGACCACGGACTTCACAACCGAATAGCCGGGCCACCGGGCCACCGGACCAACTGAATAGCCAGCCCAAGCGACAACAGACAGCACAGACGACAACAACAACGCATCTGCATGAGTGTCATGCGCGCCACGTGCCTCTGGGGTACGTGGCGCGCATGGGTTAGGAGAGTCTTTTGAGTCATCCGCACCCCGAGCTCGGCACCCCGCCGAAGCTGCCCGACGGCGGCCTGCGCGTCACCCCACTGGGCGGCCTCGGTGAGATCGGCCGCAACATGACGGTCTTCGAGTACGGCGGCCGCCTCCTGATCGTCGACTGCGGAGTTCTCTTCCCTGAGGAGGAGCAGCCCGGAGTCGATCTGATCCTGCCGGACTTCAGCAGCATCAGAGACCGCCTCGACGACATCGACGGCATCGTGCTCACCCACGGCCACGAGGACCACATCGGCGGCGTCCCCTACCTGCTCCGCGAGAAGCCGGACATCCCGCTGATCGGCTCCAAGCTGACCCTCGCCCTGATCGAGGCGAAGCTCCAAGAGCACCGCATCCGCCCGTACACCCTCGAAGTCACCGAGGGACACCGCGAGCGCGTCGGCCCCTTCGACTGCGAGTTCGTCTCGGTCAACCACTCCATCCCGGACGCGCTGGCGGTCGCCATCCGCACCCCCGCCGGCCTGGTGGTCCACACCGGCGACTTCAAGATGGACCAGCTGCCGCTCGACGGCCGCCTCACCGACCTGCGGGCCTTCGCCAGGCTCGGCGAAGAGGGCATCGACCTGCTGCTCTGCGACTCGACCAACGCCGAGGTGCCGGGCTTCGTCCCGCCCGAGCGCGACATCTCGAACGTGCTGCGCCAGGTCTTCGCCGGAGCCCAGAAGCGCGTCATCGTCGCCAGCTTCGCCAGCCATGTGCACCGCATCCAGCAGATCCTCGACGCCGCCCACGAGTACGGCCGCCGGGTCGCCTTCGTCGGCCGCTCGATGGTCCGCAACATGGGCATCGCCCGAGACCTCGGCTATCTGAAGGTCCCGGCCGGACTGGTCGTCGACGTCCGGACCCTCGACGACCTGCCCGACGACGAGGTCGTCCTGGTCTGTACGGGCTCCCAGGGCGAGCCGATGGCGGCCCTCTCCCGGATGGCCAACCGGGACCACCAGATCCGCATCGTCCAGGGCGACACGGTCATCCTGGCCTCGTCCCTGATTCCGGGCAACGAGAACGCGGTCTACCGCGTGATCAACGGCCTGACCCGGTGGGGCGCCAACGTGGTCCACAAGGGCAACGCCAAGGTGCACGTCTCCGGCCACGCCTCGGCTGGTGAACTCCTGTACTTCTACAACATCTGCCAGCCCAGGAACCTGCTGCCGGTGCACGGCGAATGGCGCCACCTGCGCGCGAACGCGGAGCTGGGGGCACTGACCGGTGTGCCGCAGAGCCAGATCGTCATCGCGGAAGACGGCGTCGTGGTCGACCTGGTCGCGGGCAAGGCCAAGATCGTCGGCAAGGTCCAGGCCGGATATGTGTACGTCGACGGTCTCTCGGTCGGCGATGTCACCGAGTCCTCCCTGAAGGACCGCCGCATCCTCGGCGACGAGGGCATCATCTCGGTGTTCGTCGTGGTCGACTCGAGCACCGGAAAGATCACCGGTGGCCCGCACATCCAGGCCCGCGGCTCGGGCATCGACGACTCGGCCTTCAGTGCGGTGATCCCGAAGATCCAGGAAACCCTGGAGAAGTCGGCCCAGGACGGCGTCGTCGAACCCCACCAGCTGCAGCAACTCATCCGCCGCACGCTGGGCAAGTGGGTCTCGGACACCTACCGCCGACGCCCGATGATCCTCCCGGTCGTCGTCGAGGTCTGACGCCGCGAGCAGCACGTACGGGAGCGGGGTCCCCCGATTTGCGTCGGAGGACCCCGCTCCAGTACGTTTACCTCTCCGCCTCAACGCGTCAGGGCGCACCTGTGTGCCCAGCGCCGCTTCATAGCGGGAGAGTGGAAAACCGACTCAGATTTCTCTGATAAAGTCGGAGCCGCCGGAAAGGGAAACGCGAGAGCGGGAACCGGGAAGGCACCGAGGAAATCGGACACGAAAGAGTCTG